>JAKFUT010000134.1 GCA_021732565.1 Candidatus Obscuribacterales bacterium | reverse complement strand
CGGTTGCGCCGGTTGTCTCCATCAACTTCATTTATCTTCAGACCGGCAAGTACCGCCGACATCGCTGAGGCGGGACCAGCACCACCGAGATCGTGCGGAGTCGCCTGCGATAGCAAGAAATTTCTCATTCGCTGGCTGCAGCAGATGAACGATCCAAAGCTACCGTATGCCTTGGAAAAACATCCGATGTACAGAATGTTGTCGTAATTCAGTCCAAAGTAATTGACCAGACCGTTGCCTTTGTGTCCAAACGGAAACTCGGGGCTGGGCTTCTCGCCCACCACACCGAATCCGTGTGCATCATCCACAAACAAAAGGGCTCCAAATTCCTTGGCCAGTTTATCGAGACTTGGAAGGTCCGTATATCCTCCGGTCATGCTGTTCACACCATCAACAGCAATCAATTTCTTGGGAATATCCTTGTGCTGCTCCAGTAGCTCCCGCAGTTTGCCCATGTCTTCGGATGGATAGCTTACCAATTTCGCACCACTATCGCGAGCGATTTTGGCTCCTTCATACATGGTGGCATGAGCGCTTTTGTCGAGGAAAAGAATACCGTCATTTCCCAACAAGGCCGGAATTACACCATGATTGAGAAGCGTGGTGGAGGCAAATATGCTGGATGTTTCAGTACCGACAAGCGCTCCGATTTGTTTTTCTGCTTGATTGAAAAGATCTACTGTTGCCACCATTCGGCACCAGGCAACCACAGTGCCAAATTCCTTGGTACCTTGAACTGCGGCCTCGATGACGTCTGGCTCAAAGTCGAATCCAAGATAATCTTGTGTAGAAAAATCGATCAGTCGATGCCCGTGGTTATCTTCGAGCTCTCGTTTGACGACCCGCTTCAACTCAACGTCAAACATCGGGCTATTCTCAAAAATTTCAGCAATCAACCGGCGACGCTCACTGAGATTATTTTTGATGAACGCATCTTCAGCATTTAGAGAAGCACACGCGGCTGCATTCTGGTTTTGAGTCATATTTTTCCTCCTGATTATTCCTGGTTAGGTACAGCATTTCGTCCAACCCATTCGCGTCGCAAGACGCTGCACAAGAAACAGTCGACATAGCGACCGTGCAAAGTCATGTATTCTCTCAATCGGGCCTCAATGGCTATGCCGAGGGCCTCCCAATTTCTCTGAACGGCAATGTTCTCGATGGATGTCACAGACTGAGCGCGATGACAATCTGTTTCTGCAAATACATGATCGAGAACCAAGCTCAGAAAAGGCGCACCAAGCCCCTTTCCGCGGAACTCCGGCAGTAGGATTCGCCCGAACTCCACATGGGTTTCATACGGGTCGAATTCCCAGCAATGGGCAAATCCCATCACGGTTGCATCGTCCCCGAGCAACAACCAGCGCCGCATTCGATTCGTCCGCCAGCCGTCTTTGTCAAAATCGTCCTGCAGTTCCGCCAGCGTTTTATGCTCGGCTTCCACCCAGGGACCGAGTACATCCGGCATATGCATCCAATCGTCATATAGTGATACCTCACTGCGCTCAAAAGGACGCAGCAAAAGCTTCTGGTTGTTTTGAACTGTATTCATTGATTCTCGGACTGGTCTCGAAGTTAAGGAAAGACTCGCTTAAAGCCTTCTACCTCGAATTGCCCGAAATCACTCTCTTGAGATCCAAACCGCCAGATCAGACGCAACAAATGCAGCCCTGCCGCCCGGTCTCCCGCCAATCGATATAGGAAGTCTTCGCACCGGGTTTCTTCCAGCTTTCATGCATGTCTTGCACTTTCTTACGATTGTCGTCATTGTTGGGAACGATCTTGCCATCAGCTCCACGCATCATTCTTGGCACATCTTTTCCATCCTGGCGAAGCACTCCGAAGCGACTGTTAATATCGGCTTGATCCCATTGGCGTGTCGCTTCATATAATTTCTTGTTTCTGTCCGACAACAAGCGGGGATTGTGAAGCAACATCGCCACCGCCTCGGCGTGAGCTTCTTGTGGATGGGTGAAGTACTGCGTGCAAGGCTTACGATCGTCTGGAATATTGTCAAACATTTGCCGATTCGTTCTTGCTCTGGATGCTTCTTTAATGACAGTATCGTTGACCACAGGGTACCAACGACCGGTGTAGTACCATTTGCCAGTGGCCGTATCTTTCATTCGAATCTGATCGCGTTCCCACAAGTTACCATCTTTATCGTCCAGTCGAAACTTACCGCTCGCGGCATCAAGCTTCCATCCGAAGAAATCACGAACAGTGGCGGGAACTTCCTTGCCGCCGGGTCCGTTCCAACGGTTATGCTGCAAATGGTGTGCTATTTCATGTAGCGCAGTACCTTCCAGGGCTTCCCACCCCCTCGTCATTCGAGAATTCCCGGGACCGAAAAAGATCTGAGGTATTCCATCTTTACTGGAGTGATACCATCCCCACAAACCAACTTTCTTGCCATCACCATTATGAGAGATGAAGTTATAACGCATGCCTCCGAAGTCTCGCCCGTTGTCGGTACGAGGCGCAAGGTGCGCGTACTTGTCGAGACATTCTTGCAAAGTTTCCAGCTCGGCCATGGCGGGCAGCCGAAGTGAAATCTTCAGCGTTACAGTAGTGTCAGTTTCGGCATCGGAATGTTGATAATCCATTTCCGTGCCCGCTGCGCCAAAGCTGACTTTGTATTTATCGCTCAGCTCCTGCATTCGCTCTTTTATTCGCTGGCTCTCCGCAGATCTATACGGTGTGTCCCAACGATCGCTACCGGCGAGATCTCTTCGTTCTCTCCAGAGAATTCCATTCTCGTCCAGCCTCAGTTCGCCAGTCCAGGTATTACTACCACTGGTCCAGTTTATGCCGTCCTGGCTGCGCCATGTACTTTGTCCCTTAAATTCCCTGATACCGTCAGCGAAGGTCGTGAGGCTTACCTCCTTGCCATCAGATGTGGTGATAGCCCGGGTCATCCTTCCGTCAGTACTGCGAGTCTTGGTGATACCAAATGCAGTGCCCTGCTCAATAAAATTGTCTTTGTCGTCTATCCGAACTGTTCCGCGCCAACTAACATGACCGTCGGAACCTTTTTTGATCCAGGTGGTTCCGTCCTTACTCTCCCATTCATTAGTTCCATCCTTGAAATAGACGTTAATGCCCTTTTCTGAGCGCAATGTTATCGACTGCGCTCCCCACTTCACCGTAGTCTCTACGGGCGCCTCTTCACGGGCGGGACGACGTTCTCGTAAGACTTCGTCTAGAAACAGATTTCTGGCCGATTCGACCACACCGGACATGCGATCGAGACTGGATACTCTGCCCCGCCCCTCTGTACCATTGATGAAAGATTCAATAGTCATGCTAGATTCTCCGCGCGCGAACGGGCGCACGGTCAATTCCGGTGCACCCGCATTCAAGCATAGGCGAGGGAAAATGATCGACAAATGTGCAATTGTGCAGCCAGTCATAAATTGACTCTCATACATATGATGCGAATGGTGTAACTCCCACGACACCGCATCACATTGCCGGGGATCCCCATTATGACAACGACCTAAGGTTCGCCCGGCTTACAGACAAGATCATCTCGGAGCCGTTATTTCTCCGTTGAAAGGCTTGCACGTGAGGAACAGAAATCAACTGATCTCGATTTTTCTTCCATTCAACCTCTGTGAGTTGATAAAAATGGTCGCGCAACTCCATAGTAACCGCAAAGTGATTCACAACGCACCGCTTGATCCCCTTGTTGGAGAACCTTAAGCACGGGCCGTGCAATCATTGAGCAACGTTTTGAGAATAGTCTAAAAGGAGTAGGGCACTTTAGTTGAGGAATCAAGGGATGTTTGAATATGACCCAATTGAAGATCTTTCAAATAAATTAGCCGAAGGAGGCCAGCCGTCAGGTATCGTGAACATGGCTGCCGCCAACACTACTCAGCTGTTTCGGGATATGACCAAGATCAATTCAACGCAAGTTGATAGATTGTTGCCGCTCTTGAATATCAACATCATCAAAGACTTTGTCAAGCCATGTGGCCACGAAGCAATTCCATCCCGGGAGAATCGAGAATCAGTTAAACCTGACAGCGAACAAACAGAAGGGATACGTCCCATCAACCTTCGAAACGATGGAAGCATCATAATTGACGTTGAACACTTGCTCCAGGTGCAACAAATGTGGCTCAACGCAAGTATTGAATTCAAAGGAGAGCGGACGAAGCTCATTGAGAAAAGCGCGTCTAATAATGAAGTTCAAATAGGTGAAGGTCGCGAAGCATTGGACCACCATCGTACTCACGAAAATCTAGAGCCGGTCACGAATGGAAAAGCAGCCGCCGCCGGTAATTCAACCGTAATCGCGCAGAAGGAAGCAGAAGTAGCCGTCAGCCAAGCAGCATCGGCAATACAGGCTGTTACTGATGCCCAATCCAATGTTCAAAGTGCTGCGTCGGACGCCGGCAGGGAAACGGCAGGGCTAGTCTTGCAGGCGGCTATCGCGTTGGCTCGGGTGAAGACAATTGATGCTGAAGTTGCAGCGAAAAAAGCGACCGAAGCAAAGGAGCTGGCCTTAGCAGAGATAAGTGCTGCAAGGAAGGCGGCAAATGATGGCTCAAAGGAGTTCGCTGAAAAAAAGCGCTACCGCTATACACAGGGCCAATCTCTTCAATCAGGCGCTAAAAACCGGACCGGACTCTGGTAATCCCGCCCACATTTTTCAGATGGGAAAAACATTACCGTGGTTAAGGATTTCCGCGTCCAACAAGATTCCATCACGGAGCTTGATGCTTCCGGAAACAAAGTAAAAGAGATCTTCAAGAACGGAAATGTGGTTGTCGCCAATGTGAAACAGTGACCGACCAACACCATGCCTTCCCACTTCAACTTCAACTGTTGAGCGGAATTGGCTGTTCGATTTCGCGACAGGACAGCTGGTGTCTGGAAGCAACCGAACGAATTGCACTTTCGTTTGGGCATAATACCGAAGGTGCAGGTTTTAAGAGCGGGCGAAATGTCAAGATCGACAATCTGGCGTATCGGAGTAGGCGTAATGGCGACCCTGCTCGCAATTGTGTGTCTACTCGGTTATCTAATCTGCGAACACAATAAAGTGAGTTGCACCGTTGACCGGGTTCTTACAGATGCTGCCACTGTATCCAATTCGCTGGTTAATTTCAAAGGCAAACCATCCAATTTGGCTGAACTGTGCACACACCTGGTTACGCTGTCGTCACAATTGGATGCTGTCACTCTAATTGCAGAAAAAGAAGCCCTGGCCCCGATAGCGAAATCGCTTGCCGAAAGCCTTACAGAAACTTCGTTGTTACCTGATGGAACTTCAAATGCCAACATTTCCGCTGTAATCGAAAACAGAAGACGCAATTTTTCTGAAAAACTGAAACTAAATCTAGAATCTCTTATAAACATTATCGCACGCCTGCAAGTAACGTTTCATCAGAGACAGGCATACTTGTATTCTGCTGTCGCTCTTTGTTCAAGCGGCCTGTTCTTCGCTCTTTTAGCTACCGCAGGTTTCGCGTCTAAGTCTGCGGCCACCGTCCAGCGATCAACTAATGATAGCTTAGCGGTAGCCAATGAATTCTCCAGTACTGATGGGTTACCCGACCATCGTCGGGTTATCGAACAAATGCCTATTGGATTAATGCTGATAGACCAAAATCTCAATATTCAGTTTTCCAATTCAGCATTGCAAAAAATGACCGGTTATGACGATGATGAACTGCGACAGATCAAATTAGGTGAACTATTACAGGGCAAGGAAGGTGAGTCTTTTTCCAACGGCGGGAGAGATCTCTTTGAGCGATCTTTCAATTCTTCGCTGGAGGTGAAGCTGCGCAACAAAGACGGGGCCCTTTTGATTTGTCAATTCAGTATTAGATGGCTTCAAGCCGAAACCGGAAAATTCCTACTTGCCAATTTGCTGGATACCACAGCACAAAGTGAGTTAACAGATCTAAAGCGAGAACTTACAGCGATTGTCAGTCACGATCTGCGTACTCCACTTTCCAGCTTGCAAATCATCTGCGACTTATTGGCGACAGACCACTACGCGTCGCTTACTCCGGCAGGATCCACGGCTGTCGGATTTCTGAAAACGGAAATTGCGCGCCTTGCAAGGCTGGTCACCGATCTGCTGGACTTTAATAAGTGGCAATCAAACACGATAATATTGGACTTGAAACCTCATGATGCATCCGAGCTTGTGGCCGGGTGTGTTTCCATTATGGGTGGACTGGCAAGAAAAGCAGGCGTGGAAATAACCACCGATGCATGTGAAGAAATGATTGTGTGCGATGCAGATCGTATTGCTCAGGTCCTGGTAAATCTGTTGGCCAATGCCATCAAATATGCTGGACGAAACGGAAAGGTTGAGGTCTCAGGCGTCAAGATCGACGGGGCGGTGCGGTTTGGCGTGAAAGATACAGGGCCGGGAATCCCGGTAGCCGAGTGCGAGCGTGTCTTCAATCGGTACTACCAAATACCGGGCGGCCAATCACAGTCTGGCAGTGTCGGTCTTGGATTATCGATTTGCAAATCCATTGTAGAGGCGCATAATGGGCATATCGGGGTCGAGTCTGAGGTGGGCAATGGAAGTGAATTCTGGTTCGAAATTCCCCGCAGACAGGCTACGAACGAACTCAAGCCTGACGATTGCGCGAAGAAGCCTGTTTGATTTCCAGAAGGCGTGGGTAATGGAAGAGTGTCTCTGAGTACACACTCATGCTTACCAACGGTACGTTAATCGATGATCGGTATCGCATTACGTCTCTGCTTGGTGAAGGTGGTTGTGGTGCGGTTTACAAAGGCGAGGATGCTCAGCTAGGTAGGGTTGTCGCGCTAAAAGTTTTGAACTCCCTGGTTGTCACTTCAAAAGAGCAGCAGCTTCGGTTCCTCCGAGAAGGAAAAGCGCTTGCTCGCTTGAAACACGACAGTATTCCCAAGTGTTACCAGCTTTTGTTTTGGCAAAATAGAATTCCTGTGCTTGTGATGGAATTTGTGGAAGGCATGAGTCTTTCCGAACACTTTACACAACAGACGCAATTTACATTTAAGCAAAAACTACAGATTGCCGACTCGCTGAGCACTGCACTTGGATATGCGCATTCCAACGAGATTTTGCACCGAGATCTTTCTCCTCGCAACGTGATCATCAAACAAGACGGTGACGATCTGACGGTGAAGCTCATAGATTTCGGCTTAGCCGCATTCCTTCAAACAACCGACAAACTAACCGATAAGGGATTGGTTCTTGGTTCACCTCCCTATATCAGCCCGGAGCAATGCCGAGGTAACAAGACGGACCCACGCAGTGATATTTACTCACTGGGCTGCCTTCTCTATGAACTTTTCGCAGGTACGCCCCCTTTTACATGCGACAACGGTGTGGGTTATTTGTTTTTGCATCAATCGAGCATGCCACCGGTTTTTGCCGAGGAAGCATGCTCAGATCCGCGTATGCCGGATGTCCAAGCTGTGGTGTTCAAGTGTCTGATGAAAGACCCCGGGGATAGATTCCAGTCAGCAGACGAACTTCGCCGTAGCATTGAGAGGCTGAAGCTCGATGACTCGATCACTTTCAAGCTGCCGGAATTCGTGGCGCAAACGCAAAGGAAAACCTATCAAAGGCGATGGTTAATAGCGGCAAGTGGTTTGTCCGTCGTCCTAGTCATTTTCGCACTTCTCCTCAATCGACGAGCGGCTACGGAACAACCAGGATTTAGCGAGCGTAGCCTGGTTCCCGGGCTTAAACTCCAGAGACAGAAACCGGATTTTGCCAATATGGATTATAATCAGTTGACCAATATGTCCAACTCTTCGTCGGCCACCCCGAGTCAGGCTACGGAAGATTACCTGGTTTCGTGGATAGCGGCTCACGAGGCGAACGGCGATCGCACATCAATTTGCCGAGCATTGATCGATCTAGCTCAGGTGATTCGGCTTCGCAATCACCAAGGTTCAGAACTGAAGCAGGTATGTGGATGCGTTATCAATAAATTGGCAAATTTGAAAGATGAAGAACTGACTGAGATTTCGATCTCCGCCCTACTCTCCCTCAATACAAGTGTCGATCCAATTTATGCAACTTTATCGGTTGATACCCGGGATGAGTTTTCCAAAATACTTCTTCGCAAAGCACGGAATCCGACCTATAGCAGACAGGAGGAGGTGTTGTATCTTCTTCAGTATGGTGGAGGTCGTTTGGCGACCTCCAAAAAATTCGATCTATTGATTGATCTGGGTCACTCTGTGTTGCAACACCTCGAATCTGCTCATGCGAGCCCATTGATATTGTGTAAGGCTTGCTCTGAGGTTTTCATTTCAGCTAACAACGCGCAATCGGAACGCATTGGTCGCAAGTGTTGCGTGCTCTTTGGAAGGCGTTTTCTCCACTATTGGTCGCTGATGAAACCTGAAGAACGATCGCGTGCAAAAGAGGAGAAGGCGTCAACGAATTCCCCGCGCCTGCTCACCCATGGGTGGATAGATTCAGACGTGATAAGAATGATTGCTGCTAAGAGCAGAATATCAAATAGAAAGGTGCATCCACATGCGGCTTTGGACGGACTTCCCTATCACATCCTTCAGAATTATTACCGGGATGCCACTCTGGAGGACCCTGACACGTCGGACGAAAGCATCAGGACTGCTGAACTTTATATATCGAACTGGAGTGCAGTTAACCCGAACATGCTAAATCAAAACCAGTGGAACAGGTTTCAAGCCAACAATGATTTGGCGGCATTAATCAGCTTACGTTCTATGCGAATCAGTGATTTCTCTGCTCCTTGTTCCAAAGCGATCGATGCTCTGTCATCCATAATCGGTTCGTATTTCGCAACTCTCCGTGTGGGAGACTTTATTATTCTCATGCGTACGGTAGAAGCTTTAGATGGTCGCTTACCAGCTAAACAAACGTCTCAATATGCCAAAGTGCTGGCTGCGCTCGAACCTCATTTCAATATTTTCTCCGTTTATGACTTATACGAGATGCAGGGGCATGCAGTTGCATTCTTTCGGCAAAATGGACAGTACGAAGACGCGTTCAAATTCTGTTACGAGGCTTTCCTTTCCGCGAGAAGCAAGCCTGGCGTAGAGAAGGCAGACCTCGGTGTCCTGGCCTGGAGCTGTTGCACAGTGTTGACGGCTGCCGAAAGCCATGGAGTTGTGCTATCGCACGATGTATATTTGCGTGGTCGTGAGTGTGCTACGTTCGCCCTCGAGTCGAAAGACAAGGAAACCCCCAGACCTCCGTCCGAGGATGAGGTCCTTAGTTTCCTTCGTACACATGCGATAAAGAACTGAGGTGCGCCGCTCCAAGCGTTCTGGCACTGAACGGACTACCACACCGCCTGGCGAGCATGGCTTGGCAATTTTTTCGCCAAGTTGTTTTGATCTTGGCTGAGACGGTTCATTCAACAGCAATCATTACGCAACCTTCCTAAATTACTTTCAAGGGAGGAAAGACACAAAGCACTTGTGCTTGGAGGATCGATAGATGGACAGTCACGACAATCAAGAAAAAATTGTACGCGAGGAAAAAGAAGAAGGCGAATTTATAGAGGAAGACGCCGCGAGACTATCACCGGATTATAGTCAACCTGGAATCGAGATGTTACGGGCAGCAAAACTTGGCATGAGCAGCAACCTGGCAGAGTCTGCAAAAACGATTCTCGGAAATGCAAGTACCTTCGAGGATTCCAGTCCCGGAGCAGGCAGCCTTCCTCCAGGCACTACACGTCCTGGAAATTCCAGTTCCGACCGCAACATGGATTCCAGTACCAGTCGCAATCTGGAGTCCAAACCGCAGTCAGGCGCCTTTCATGAGTCGTTGAAAAAGGTTGAGAATCAACTTCCCGGGATTCGACAGATTATAGAGATGATGCAAAAACCTCAATCTGAGCTTGCGACGTTTCTTCGTGAAAAGGAAGGGATGTTGCGCCCTAAGCAACTAGAAGTGGAGCCACATCCAATAAGAGACGCGGGTTGGCTCAATCGAAACACGGGAAGTGGTTTGCCAATGCCGAGGGAATCTGAATCTGTTCTGCCAAAATGCGGCACAATTGTTCCGCCAGTAGAAAAGGGAAGTGATTCGCCTACGCAGAGAGACGAACGGGAGAAAGGAACGAAGGAAAAATTTGAACCGAAGCCAATTGATACATCTCCCTGGAAACCTTCGTTGCCTCCGGAACTCCGCAAATATCTGATCAAGTAATAGCGATGGCGACTGGAAGAAGGATCGAGTCTAGCAACGCAATCTTGATCCTTCTTTTTCTACCACATTGAGTTGAGAATTTGTTGAACGGAAGTTCCGTCACGCAACGCCCGCAGTCGTTTTTCTTCCCCCGGTCTTGACCGCTCTTGCCGCACCGCTAACGCACTTACTGATTTTTGTTCGGATGAAAGATGTACCCTTTACCGTAATACGACTCAATTACATCGACACCAATAACATCCTGTAGTTTTTTTCTCAGGCGTGAGATTTGGGGCCTCATCGAATAGACCGTTGCATCAGCTTCAGACGCCCAATTGCGACCCAGTGTGTCATAGTCTACAAGGACTTCAGGGTTTCGCATAAATAGTTCCAAGATGTCGAATTCCTTCGGCGTCAAGCTTAGCGGGGCACCACTAATGGTGACCATGCGAGTAGACCTGTTGAGTAAAATAGAGCCTTTCTCAAGGGTATCTGCTGCGAGTTCTTGAGGACGGTTCAAGAGCGCACGAATTCGCAGCTTGAGTTCTCTCATGTCGAAGGGTTTCGTGAGATAGTCATCGGCGCCAGTTTCAAAGCCAGCGATCTTATTTTCAATAGCGGACTGTCCTGTGAGAAACAGTATCGGCGCCTTACCGTTGGCTGCTCGATACAAGCGGCAGATTTCCAAGCCGGAGATGTGCGGCAATTCCCAATCTAGAATAATCAAGTCATAAGTCTGATAACGCAAGTATTCCATTGCAAGGGTTCCGTCCGCAGCATGCTCAACTATTAAGTTATCCAGAGTCAGCGCACCGCACACCGAAAAAGCGAGTGCCGCGTCATCCTCTACTAGCAAAACTTTCGCCATGGCTCTCTTTACTCATATCACTCGGGCAAGTCATACTTTGCTACCATACCCGCAAAATGTGTGGACAAGACGAGTACCGATTCACAGAGATTTTTGACTGGTTTAACATTCACGTCAGCTGAAGCACATTCTTAGAGAATCTGGCAATTTCAAACTCTGTCTCATCTGAAAATTTGCAAGACTCATGGATCAATTTATCAATGGAGGCGACCAGAGATCGGGCATCAGAATTTCTGAGTTTGTTCTCAAATCCGGCTCTCCCAAGTCTACTCAATTCGGATTTCACTGCGGGGCTAAGCGGAACAATCGGAATGCGAGAGACATATCCGGATGTAATCATGTTTGTTCGAATGAGCACGCCACGCACAAAATATGTGACGAGGCTACTATTCAGATATGAAATTAGCCACCATATGTCCTGCTGGTCCACAATGATGTTTGCATTGACACCATATGTGGAATTCGCCGGTAAGTAGCAGGCCGTAAACGGCACCCCCATGCTGGAGCAGGTGATTCCTTCACGGAACAGAAGATCCTTATTTCTGACCATAAAATTTGGAACTTGCTTTTCTATTTCAAGAAAATTTGTCGGCAGATAACCGTCAGGCTCACAGAAGAAACGGCGCGAACCGGGATTTTTGAAAAACGGTATTGAAAAATCGCCAGTCATTTCGCGTGAAATGTATTTTTTGTCGTTGCCCGTTGAAATGCCGGTAATGCACCGATAAAGCTCGCCGAGACGCTCACCTTTGAATAACGACTTAATTTCATCAGGGCAGCCTACAACAAACTCGCTGGAGTCACACTGATTAACCAGAACGATGTTTTCGATGCAAGACTCGTGGAACTCATCCTTTTCGAGAAGCAGGCGGAATTCTTTTTTATCGAGAGTGCGGTTGCCTATCTTGATTTGACCCTGGTATTGCGGTCCTTTTTGCAGAACCAGCAAACAAGTTCGAACGTCCGCCCGTTGATCACGAAACAAGTCGGTGGGGCAGAGAATCAACGAATGAACGGAGCATTCTCGCAGAATTTGCTCCCTGAGCCGTGTGTGCATGCCAGCTGTAAGAAATGAATCGAACGTTATCAGGCCAATGACAGCACCATCTTTTGCCAACGAAATTAACGCGGAAATGAACATCGAATACATATTCGTAACACCAATTTCGGGAAACAGTTTTTGGAGCTGTTCCTTATTGGTTCGAATATAGTCGGTCTCATGACAGTTGTATGGCGGATTCGCGATGTAGTAATCGTAATGGAGTCCGGCGCCATTTCGACGGTCCGCCCCCTGTCTATCACAGGCCCGGATGCCTTCTTTCAGGCGATTCGACTCGGGAGAAGCAAAGTATTCACTGAAAAATTTCAAGAAATCAATCTGTCGAAAATTTGCGCGCTGATGAATTCCAAAATCTTCAACATCGAATGAGTCAATGGTCTTGCCTGCCCGGAAGAACTCCTCAAGTAGTTCCTCCCTGCCAACACACGGATCTAGCACAGTTTGTCCATCTGGCTTAATTCTGAGTAACTCAGCGGCGAGAAACTTGCCAATGAATGCAGGAGTAGAATAGTAACCGCTTTCTCGCCGGTCCAGGCCCGTGTCGGTCACTACTGATTTGGAATGTCTTCCCAATGTGTCTCACAACAAGCTGGCGCAAATACAGAACAGAGCAACTCTATACTGCCACAACTCACCCTCGATTTCCATAACAAATTCCACACGTTAACAAACTACATTCATGCTTTCCGCGCAATTAAGGCCGCCCCATCACAGTGTTCAGTTCAGAAATGCTTAGTCGACCACGTATTCTCAGGACATCTTCCTTTCGTCGTAACGTTAGCAGACCTCAACAATTGTCGACTTACCCATACGCCTCCAACTTTCACTCACGGCTTTTCCAGCAGTATAAGCCTCTAATTTGAGTCGGGCTGTCTGATCCGGCAACTGCGCTTTAACTGCAGCAAGCTCGCGCAGCAGGGCTTCGCAACGCACTATCAAACTGTTTGAATCAATCGTTTCAATATCCAGACAATGGCCGTCCCATCCAAGTCGTTTGAATAGCTCACTCATCTTGAATTCATATGCAATAGGCAAGACTGGCACTCCCGCAGTAAGTGCCAATACAGCCATATGCATACGCGTAGCGACTACCAAATCATAATCTGTCAAAATATTCTGCAGTTCCCGGGGGTGATGAAAGGAACAATCCACACGAACGTTTTGCTTTGACTCTTCAGCAAGTAGATCGACAATTTCTCGCGCGATCCTGGAGTCGTCGGCCCAATATTCCGGAATTCCCTGGCAGGTAGAGATGAATAGCACTTGCGCGCTGTATTGTCCCACCAGGTGCTGCACAAGACCGACAATGGCAGCCTTGTAAGCCGTCATTCCCCGGCTTTGATCAACGCTAACAAAATGTCGCCATTCACGCACAGAGATAGCGATTTTGAGGGTGCCAGGCGAAGAATTCCAAGCTGGACGCAGCCGTCCACATACACTGTCGCCAACTAACGCAAAGGCCGCATCGCCAGCCAGACAAATCTTTCCAGCATCAACACCAAGTTGCAGCACATGATCGAAAGATTTCTGATCCCGTACGCAAACCAGAAGTGAGCGCTGAAAAATTTTTGCCAGTGATTTCCTTTGCTTAAAATTGGAAAACGGTCCTAAGGACTGAGTAAAGAAGACAAGCCCTCTTCCAAGTAGCAGGCACAACTCATAATCGAAAATACGGTTGCGCAGATCATAGTGTTCTACAAGATAGGTACCACCACAACTTATGATCAGATCGCAGGATCGGTAATCCAGAAGCTGGGTCAACTGTCCTTTGGTAACACAGCATTTCGCCAGCCAGACCAAATTATATTTAACAAGTAAGGCGGCCAGAAAGACTAAGCACCTATTAATTCGCTGTTTCCGTCCATGACCCAGCTCCAGGGTGCACATTTGTCTGAATTCAATCTCAGGGTAGCATCGTGAACAAGCCGCGGTCAGGGATCCATAAGCGGTGATACTCACGTCGGCACCGAATGTATCTTGCAGTATCTTTTGGGTGCCAAAAAATATGGAGGCATCGCCTCCATTTACTGCTATCAAATTGGTTATCACAATTCGTAGGCGTCGGCTCATTGTGTATCCTCAATTTCGTACCACTTACTTTGTCCCGGCTGAAATCTGATTTCGGAATATGGCTTGCAATTCTGCATGTTGCTCTTCGCCATTCCGAAAAGACTCTACGAAATTTCGGGCAGCTAGCGCTATTGAACTTAATCGCTCAGGATGTTCAAAGGCACTCCTCAAACATAGCGCCAGGGCTTCGGAATCTCGCTCTGGAACAAGATAACCAGTGATGCCATTCTTAATCACTTCTGGTATTCCCGCATGTAACGTACTAACTACAGGCAGCCCTGAGGCCATCGCCTCCAGCATAACAATGGGAATCCCCTCTTCGTTTCCGTCGCTTGCAACTACACTGGGAGCCAGAAATATATCGGACGACTCCAGGATTTTTGCAATATTATCAGAGTCCATGGCGCCAACTAACTTTACTCGCTCAATAAGGTTTTTGCACTCTATCATGTCCTCCAACGCTGGTCTGAGTTCCCCTTCTCCTATGATCACGTATTCAAAATCAACCTCTTGCGCGGAAAGCAACGCTGCGGCTTCAAGGGCAAACTGCAGCCCTTTCTTCTCCACAAGGCGACAGACTGACACAAGCCGATGCTTAGTGCTCGACGAAAACACTCTACTCTTAAATCTCCACTTTTCCATCGGTATTCCCAGATAATGCACTACTATCAAGTTTTCCGGGCACCCCATGGAGATTAGCCTGGTCTTGAAGTATTGCGAGACGGGCAAGAACAGATCGCCGACTTTGAATAGATCAGCATACACATCGTCACCGTGTGTTCTTGGAATCATGCTAAGGTCATATCCGTGGAAAGTGGTCACCAGGCGGCCGGTGATGATTCCGTGCGCCCGTAATGATGCCGTGTAGCTCCCATTAGGTCCAAAATGACAGTGTATTACGTCAAAGGAAGTACCGTTCTTGATGAAAGCGTTCGCACGGTGCAACAGATTCAGGAAATGTGCGAACCTTCCCGGGCGGACAGTTCTCAGTAAACTGAAGAGCATTCTTTTTTGCGGAAATCGCCACATTAATCCACCTGCATGGCATAAACGCTTCCATCTGCATGGTGGTGGCGTCTCATAGTAAAAGGTCTTTTCGACCAATTTCCATGTCTCCGCCTCAGGATGAACAATCCCCATTGAGGTCACGCTCTCAGCGAAGATGCTGACTTCATGTCCGTCTTTGATGAAAGCAATCACTTCATCCAAAATGAATGTTTCGGACAGCGCTGGAAATCTTGAAACAACTATCGCTATCTTCAACTGGCAAATCCACTATTTGAGAAGTAAGACTGGACACAATGCCGATGGTCCAAAACAACGCAAAACAACATCGATCCACTTGGCAAGCGCCTGCCTATCTTGATTCCTACCAGGTGAGAGAGTCGTCCCGCTCCCGAGCTCGTGAATGATTGTAATCGTTGGGAACTGCAATTGCCATTACACTTCCTTCCCGTCTGCCCCGGGAACGGATCCGTTGAGGGCTGGAGCAATGCGTCGCCCCTTGTCACCTTCTAACCGTAGAGATGTCCCTCACAGACCACTCCAGAGGAGGATTAATCTGTATCATCTAAGGGAACGATCAAAACAGCAGAAGAATCCACAGTCCTATGTCCGAATCCCTGGACCTCAGCAAACAGGAGCGCAGAAGCAAAACCTTTTCAACCTCACAGACTGGCGGCTGTCAACTTTTCATGATGCGAGGTAGTGTAGACGAGCACCGCATTGAACGAGACTGCATGACCCCGGCGCAGCTTGAAAGAGAAAGTGGGAGAGCGACTGCAACCAAGGAGTATCCATGTCTCTTGCAAGCTGGCTGAATAAAGACTTAATTCCTGTCGAGACGCTAACAACAGTTGCATCGGATGGATTCTACGCCGAATTCTTTGATGACGGGCAACTGAAACATTTTGGCTGTTACTACAAGGGTCAATGCGAACTGGGTTGGCGCCTTGAGTTAGAGCGTGGCATCGAGCAGGGTAAAGCTCTGACCGGTCATAATGACCCGCCCGATAGTGAAGTATATAGCAGCGGCAAATACAACACTTACAATTCATGGACGGACAACGAAGGTCCGACGGTCATGAGTTATAAGAATTGGGTTACTAGATGGATTAAGCGCATAGTGAACACGGAGTTGACCATGCGCACAGAAGGCGAACGGATTGCAAGCTGGCATGCAAGCAACCCGGCCAGCAAGTTTAGTCGCAGCCACAGGGCAGCCGGCAAGAACAGATCCGCCACCGCATGTAGTACCAGATCGCTGGAAACAAAACGTTCAATACGTTCAACTGATCGACTGACACTGGCTGCACTTTCTAGTTTCAAGTGTCCAAAATGTGCTCATTCCACGTTGAGCCAAACACACTTAATGGATCTACCCTCGGACCAATGGCAGGAATTCAAAATCCAGCTCTACAGGTGTGAACCATGCCATTTTCATGCCATAGGATGGTACGAATGTAATCGAGATGATAACGAGAGCCTGATTCATCATCAAGCTTTTCCGGTCGGAGTGCGATATTGGCAAAGTCTGATCGGCTGGATTCGAGAATGCTCCAGCCCGCTCGATCGTAACTGTTCATGTCATGCACACCAGTGGATCACTCGCCAGGAAAAATTCCCCGAGCTTACGGCCCATGCAGCATGGTTCACACTGACGCAGGAAGGCACCGCCATTGGAGATCCTCGCGACGGAAAAGATGACGGACTTGGTCCTCCACAAAATTGACTTGTCACAAGTAACTCTCATCGACCTGTGGACCTGGTACCGTTTCGTTTCATATCCGGCATGCAAAAATCGCGGTCAATCAGAAGGACATCGATTCGTCGAAGCCGAAAAGGCAATCGGCTTTGGGAGAGATCCATCAAGATTCAAGAACAATTGCGCACCACTGACGGAGATAACGAAGAGCTCATCGGCTCACCGAACCGCCTGACATCCTGCTGCTTACTGGTCCGCAAGCTAGATGAAGCGGAGTCGACAGCACTCCGTTCTGTAGCCTTGACTGAACAAGTTTATGGTCAAAGCCACTGGTCGCTTAAGAATCGACTAACCCAACTTGCAGACATCCTCAAAGCAAGTGGCAAGGGCGAAGAGGCGGAACAGGTAAATGAGCGAAAGAAGGGCATATCTAATCCAACTCCGAAGGAGCTGGAGGAAAACCGCCTTCGCATAATGTACGGGTCATCTAGCCTCTAACAGCCCCTGTGGATGAAGCAATGTCACTTGTTTCTCTGGCTCTCGAGATTGTTACGAGAAGATGGCAATCGACTGAGTTTGAGCGGACCCGGATCTGCAGCTACATCCGTTTGGCGACTCTGCTTCGACAAGAGACTGAAAAGTCCCTTACCGGGGCAAAAAATAAACGGTTGCACAAGTCGGATCTCGATGACTGAAGATAACGACGTGGCGGTCGATCATCACAAGACCGTACACAGCTCTGATCCAGCAGACACTTTACCCAAGTGTCCCCAGTGCGGGCTCCAAGTGCCCGGACTCTCGACGTGCCCGAATGACGGAACCAATCTAAGCGCAAATCCTCTCACCCAATCTTCACTAGCTGGTCGTTACGAATTTCTCGAACCGATCGGCCAGGGCGGCATGAGCGTCATTTTTAAGGCCCGCCAGCCATTGCTTAAGCGCATAGTAGCGATCAAGCTAATGCAATCACACCTGGATGCCAACCCGCAGACCAAGATGCGCTTTGAGAAAGAGGGCGAAGCACTGAGTTCACTGTGCCATCCCAATATTGTCGCTGTCTTCGATTGCGGTTTCGTTGACCTTGCCAGACCTTTTCTGGTGATGGCTTACGTGGAGGGTCGCAGCCTTTCCCGCATACTGAAGGAAGATGGTCCGCTCAGTCTTCGGCGAGCACTCAATATTTTTGGTCAGATATGCGCCGGGCTTGAGCATGCGCATCGACGAAGCATACTGCACAGAGATCTCAAACCGTCCAACATAATGATTACCACTGAAGCGGGCGAAGAAAGAGCGATCATTGTTGACTTTGGCGTGGCAAAAATCCTCGATGATAATCGGCAGAGCCCGGAACACATCACCGCCACAGGCGAAACTCTGGGAAGCCCCCCGTACATGAGCCCGGAACAGTGTCACGGCAATAAGGTGGACGAACGTTCGGACATTTATTCGTTAGGTTGTCTGATGTACGAGTGTCTGACCGGCGAACTTCCCCTTTTGGGAAGAAATTCGCTGGAGACAATGCACAAACAGATCACTGAAAAGCCACGTTCCATTCGTTCATACAGCGGCCCCCCAAGTCTTAAGGCTCACATTCAGGGAATCATCGACAGCACCCTGGAGAAAGATCCCTCAAGACGATACCAGAATGCCGCCGACATTCTTGCAGATTTGGACCTCCTGCTAAGCGCAGTAGACAAAGGTTTCGTACCAAAATTATCCTCTCTGCGGGCATACTCCGGACAGAAATTCCGGCCACCCTTCATTGCAATTTCGATAACGGCAGCTCTGGCGTTGGGAAATTTCTGGTTCTGGACCACGTGGAGAGAGGCGCCGCCGCCAGTTATGGAGCATCAACCACAACAGGTTGAAATTGCGGGCGACGACGGACTTTCCAGCCTGCTTAATAAGCATCCGCACGTCAGTGAATTGGTTGCTACATCCATTACGGGTTCAGCTGTCGGAAAGTTGTCCGAACTTTCAAATTTGCGTCGGCTAACATTGAAAGAAACCGCCGGTGGTGACAGCGCTCTGGCAGAGCTGGCAAAGTTGACCGGGCTTGAAGAACTAACACTGACCGATCAAAAAATAACAGACAGGGCGCTCCATCAAGCAGGACCAATGCCCGGTCTGAAAAAACTCACCCTGGACGCAGCCCAAATAACCGAAGCAGGTTTATCAAATCTCGCCAACTTTTCCCGCCTCGATGAGTTGGTGCTGCACAATGTAAACGTCTCGGGCAAAGGGTTCTCCCGATTAGCTTCGTTAAAGAAGCTTTCCAAGCTCACGGTGCAAGCAACGTCGGTGCATGAGATTGGC
>JAKFUT010000078.1 GCA_021732565.1 Candidatus Obscuribacterales bacterium | reverse complement strand
TGGAGCAAGCCGGACAAGAGCTTTTATTGTACCGCCCATAACATTACTGCGCGATACAACCTGGAGCGAATGAAAGAAACGTTCTTGATGTTGGCCGGACGAGACTTTGCGCAGCCACTATCCCGCATTAGAGATCGAGTCGAACTTCTGGCGCGATCTGATACACTGCCGGAGGCTGCGAAGTCGAGGGTCGCGCGATCTGTAAATACAGTTACTCGACTGGCTAACCTGGTGGGAGAGCTTCTCCAGTTTAACCAGATAAACGGGGCGAGCTTGACTTTGCACCTGGATTCGGAAACCATCAGTAATACCATTTCCATTGCCGTGCGAGATGTTGAAGGATTGGCGCAGGCTCGGCAGATAACCTTGCGCACAAACTGCGAGCCTGGAGAATGGAACGTCGACTCGGCCAAAATGATACGTGTGATTGTAAACTTGCTTTCGAACGCTATAAAGTTCTCCCCTGAGAAATCTTTCGTGGACATAGTTGCGGTCTGGAACGAGATGGACAATTTCACGCGGATAGAAATCAGGGACAGCGGTCCTGGCATTTCGGCGGACGTTGCCGAAACACTCTTTCGTCCTTACCAACAAGCCAGCCTGAGTGATGGTAAACGAGGCAAAGGCACCGGATTAGGCCTCGTTATTGCGCAAAAAGTAATTCAGGCGCACGGCGGTGATATCGGTATCAAATCGGAGCCAGGCCAGGGAGCCACTATCTGGCTGAGCGTGCCGAAAATTAGATTGAGCGACAATTCTATCGTCACTGAACCGAAGAAATTAGCAAGCCAGACCTGGAGCCAGCTCAGAAAGATCGAACCGACCAAAACGCCTGCTGTCGAGCCGAAGTATTTTGATTTTCTCGATCGGTTGAAGGCCTCGGAGAAGAGGTTGCTAATCATAGGCACTCCGATGGCATGTCAGTTTATTTTAGTTGCCGGTCTGATGCTCCTGCTTGTACAAGGTACCATCGCTAGAGAACGTGAGCTGAAACATCGAAACCTCTTTATGGATGCCATGACAGTCTGCAAAGGATTCATGGACACCACCATTATGATGGATATGGATCGACGCCTTCACCTTCAAACTGCCCACGCAGCCTTGGCTACCATTCCTGAAAAACTCACTAAGTTTGAGGCCGAGAGCGTGCAGCATCCGTATGCGGCCAAGGCAAGCAATAGGTTAATCATCAGTGCGAAGAAGGCACTTCCGCTCATTACCAGGCTTTATGATAAGTCCACTACTGCTGATCGTTCGGTCACAGAGATGAACAATGCGATTTTTATTTGTACCACTCTCGGTAAAAGACTAGAAGAACTGCGAGAGGAATGTCAGAGGCATAGCGATTCAATTCCCGACTATGGGGCTCAGGTACGACGCATGCAGTGGTCTGCCCTTCTGGCTGGATTGACAGCAAATATAACCATCGCTATCTCGATAGCATTCTTGTTCACGTCTAGTTTTACTCGTCGCTTACAAATTATGGCTGAAAATACTCGGTTGCTGCCAGCAAATAAGCCGCTCAAATCCCTGGTGCCCGGATCAGACGAAATTGCGGTTCTTGATAAATTGTTTCATGAAACGGCGACGGACATTGTTTCTGCACGCAGTAAGGAACACGCGTACCAGGAACACTCAATCGACGTAATCGGTTCCTGCGATCGACGGTGCAATTTTCAGACGTTATCGCCAGCGGCAATGACAGGATGGGGAGTTCCCATCGAGCAGCTTTTGAGCTCCTCGGTGGTGGCGATAACTGAACTATCTCAAAGAGAGTCTGTATCCGCGTTCTTTGGAGAGGTGGCAGAAGGCACTGCGGCGGGACAGAAGGAAATAACGCTGAATATCGGTGGGCGGATTCTTGAAACACTGTGGTCGGTGAATTGGTCCGTTCGCGAAAGTTGCTTCTTCTTTGTGGTACATGACATTACCAGACGAAAAGAACTAGAGAGTGCAAAACGCGAATTCGTCGCGCTCATCAGTCATGATTTGCGCAGCCCTCTTTCCACCCTTTCGGGATTGGTTACACTCTTACTGCATGACGCTCTCGGACCCGTGACGCAACTTGATCGTCGAATACTGGAAGAAATTGATTCAGAAGCGAGCCAGATGCTTGAATTAATTACGGATTTACTAGATCTTGAAAAACTTGAAGCAGGAAAGATGCTAAAGGATTGTACAAATACTACTCTGGCACAAATCGTGCAACAGGCACGGGTAATGGTGGATCTGGCGTCAGGAGATCATGCTGTACGTGTTGTGGCGGATGCTACAGATGTACAGGTAAATGTTGATGAGAGTCGATTCTCTCAGGCTATCGCAAATCTCATTGTTGAGGCTGTTTCAGTTAGTTCCTCGGATTCAATCATTCAATTGTCAGCAACCAGGGATGGTGAAGATGTCGTTGTCGAAATCATTGCAGATGGCCCTGCGGTATCCGATGAAACACTGAGGTCCATTCGAGATCGAATGGAAGGCCGCGACCTTGACGAAAGCGCTGAAAACAGATTGCGTCTCCCTCTGGCTCGCACCATTATTCAATGGCACAATGGAACTGTTACTGTCGGGAACCCCGACGGAGTTCTAACTTTGCGGGTGAGAGTTCCGGCGGCACTATCATCAACAAGCGCGCTTTGTTGAGATCGAACGGCGGGTTCCTTCTGACGCTCGCTACTGCGGATTCTCGCTTGCGATAATCGTGAGCTTTTCAGATTCACTGGTAGAATAGCTGTATTACCAGACTGACCACCGAAGCTAATTGTCCAATGAAAAAACTGCAACAGGAAGAAGTCGAGGACCTCAGGAAGATACTTTCCCTGAGTCTGTTAGCGCCCTATGCATTTATCGCAATTTGTTCATTCATCGTTCCAGCCCTGGTACGTCCCTTGTTTAGCGACTCTAGAGGTCAAGTTATTCTTGCTATTACAGCATGCTGGAATCTAGTTGGTATTTATTGTATTACACGAACTCGAACGATAGCTTCTACGGCAATACTTGTAGGGATCTTTGGTTTACCGCTGTTGCTCGCACCGATGTTGGTTACGTGCTTTGGACCAACAATCTTCAGTCTGTTCCCTCATCATTAGCCTCCGCCATTAAGTCTGACATCTTCAGCATTGATGGCAATTCTCAGTATTACGAACCGATCAGCTGCAGAAGTTAGCAAGACTCATTTTGAAGCAAGAAATGAACCGTTCTTCAAATCCACCCCGCAGTGAAGCATAATCTGCCTGGTCTTGCTCCAGTCTTTGCGAATGTCTCGTTCAATTAGTTTGTCTACAATTTGATCGAAACGTTTCTCGAAGAAATTACGCTTAGCTGATTCGAATACCTCTGGACTGACGTTGCCCATTCGTTTGGTGACAAACGCTTCGCCCCGAGTGTTTATATCTTCCCTCAAACCCTTCTCAATTGACGGTCTCAACATTTGCCGAAACTCTGCCAGAAGGGCTGATTCACTCAAGTTGAACAAGTTATGCGATACCAACCATACTGCCATTTGTTTTTGGCGTCTGGTTGTCTTGGTCGTGGCAAGGTCCGGCGAGTCCAAACAAACGCTCAATCTGGCAACGCGATCAGCTTCCACATCCTTTTCTATCACCGTATAGTCGGTGTCGCCATCGGTGGCTGGAGCCGGTGCGCAACGGTCCAGGCACCAGGTACTCAATTTGATTGTCCTGCGCTCAAGCGGTTTAAGCGAAATGGTGGTTGATGGACCGAGAGCTGAACTCTTCGCACCACCGGCTAAGAACGTAATTGGATGCTCGATCATCAAATCTTGTGTTTTGCCGCCGCGATCATGAAAAACAGTTCCGTATGGAATATCTATCATCAGCGATTTTCCCTGTTCCGGTGCATTAACCGTGAGATATACGAAGACTGTATCCGCGTCAGCCGGTGAACTACCACAGATGGTGGTTACAGACGGTTTCATTCCCGCGGATGCCGGCGCCGATAATGATGCCTGTGGTGAGGCTGACTGAATGGAAACTTTACCGGCCTTCTCGGCTTCGACGATTGATGAATCTGGTGCCGTGGCACAGCCGGTTAGCAGTGCACAGAGAAGGAATCCTGCTAGAGAAATGAGGCAACGGCAGTTTTCGATTTTTACTCTTCTTTCCATGCGATTAACCTTTCTCCAACGTTTGGAAAACTAACAAGTTGATTCTTTTCTTTGCTCCACAAGAACAATTCTCGAGAGCGATAGCGCAGCTCGCCGCCCATATCGCGCACAATTGTCAGACAGGTGTTGCCGCGCAGCGCGTAGACTTTTTTGTCTGTTGAGAAGTAAATGACACTTTCTTGCGGTTCTACGGCTATTGACCGAATTGTGTCACCAGGGGGCATTCGAAATGCAAGTTGCATTGATTTCTGCGTTATTCTAAAAATACGCTGACCGTCTGATACGAATATCGCTTTTTCTGAATCGCACACGCAGGTAACTGGTTTTGGCAACTGCACAGGAATAGACAACTGTCCGTTATCCTCAATGGCATAAACGCGCCGTGCACAAATTCCTCGACCGCCATACAAGTAAACCTTTCCCGCCGTTGAGCCGCCGGCGATCTTCATTCCGGGGAATGGCAGAGGAAGCGCCTCTTCGAAGACTCCGGTTTTGTCTAACGCACCGAGGAATTGGGCACTAATGGCCAATGGTGTACCATCGTTCCAGGCAAATGAATCTCCCGGAAGCTTGAGCATTCCGAGCTGTCTGGTTTCTGCAGTTCTGCCGGGATTTATGCATAACAGCTTGTTGGCGCTTCGAAGAACAATTCGCCGGTTCTCGGTGATGTCAAACTCTGATGATGGCTTAGTAATCTTTATATCACCAGGATTGAGCAGGTAATTGACAGACACGGGACGAGCGACAGTTATGAGCGCGGCGTCGTCGCGCTGAAGGTTAATCCACTCCGGGTCGTTAGCGACATAAATGAACGCTCCGATCAGAAGCATGACCATTATGCCAGTTAGCCATTTTGCCAGTTTCATCTGTCACCAACCCGAAAACAAAGATCCGTTGCTACGGCCGTCGAATCCTCGTCCGCTCGTGTATTTGCTCAAGTCCACTTGGGGGCTTCTTCTGTCCGGAACCTCATAGGAGGAATTGTCTTCTTGTTCCTCTTTATGCTGTTCCGCTGGTGCTTCTTTCACCGACGGTCTTACAGTTTGTCTGATTAGCTCGCTGTCCACCGCAAAGGTTCGCATTACAGGATCAATTTGAGTGGCCGGACCGTTTGTATTCGAGATGACAACTCGTTCGGGTAACGGAACCACGGTTGCAATGGCAACCACTGGTGTCGCTGGTATTACTGGTTGCACTGCTATTGCGACAGGCAGCGGGACAATTCTTACCGCTTCAGGAACCATCAGTCTGAATTGGGCGGGTTTGCTAGTGACTGTGACAACCTGTTCGTGTTGTCGCCGCCATAGTTCATAGGTATGGTCGAGCGCTCGATCCACAGCCGACGGAAAGAGACCCTTGGTAAAGTCTTCCAGCTCATGTTCGATGGACTCTTTTGCAATGATGTCCATGAATTTTTTTCCAAGATTAGCCCGCTGGCGTAGTTGCTTCCACTCACCACCAGTCATGTAACCGCGCAAAGGTCTGTTGATAGTGCGCCAGACACTGCTAAATCTGTCACCGCAGCTCGCCAAAGTCTCCAGCTTTTTTCCGGCGTATTTGTTCAATTTGGCCAGAAGAGTCGTCTTCGCCACTACATAGAGACCAGATCGAGAAAACAACGCATTGATCAGGAATCCCGACGTTGTGGTGTCGTCCTTGCGAAATGATTTGAGCTGTTTGATGAGTTCTTCCCTTTCAGACTTGTCCATACGATCAGGATAGAGAACCGCATATTTCATTTGGCGATCCAGATCGGCGATTATCATAAGGTCGCGATCTGCGTAGTTGTTGTGGAGCTTCGTTACTTCGATCATTGGATCGAGGCCGTAGTCGATGGCTTTCTTACCCACGGTGAGAACTGTGCGAGCCACCACGTATTCCGGTGCCACAATTCCTAAGGTAATTTGTGCCGCCGCAATCTCCCATCCATCGATCGCCTTAGCTGCTGCCTCGTGCCACGGCTTCAACCCCACTGCGATGGTTTCCCCGCGCGGCTCCCGGCATACATCCATATTTTGATCCGCAGAGTCGAATGACTGTTTGCCAGTGGCAGTACCGCAGGCGATGCCTGCGATCAATGAAACTACCAGAACCGTTCCTGGTTTTACTGTCACCTCTGCCACCGCTTTTTGTAAGTCAATCCACGAAGCTCAGCCGTTGCCCACTTGGTAAGCAGCGCCTCGACCCGGGCTGCTGATGCCTCGCTATACGATGGCCCGTGTGATCTCTCCGGTTCCGACCCTGCCGACAAACCATTGTTATTTTGCAATTGTTCGCCTGCGGGTGCGGGCAAGCTTGATGACTGTCCTGTTGTGTCAAGTGGTGATTGCAGTGGCGAGGATTGTTCAGTTGTGTGAATTGGGGCTTGCTGATACTCGACCACCGGTCTAGATTGGTTCGGTAACACCGAATTTGTATATTGACTAGCGGCATACGGAGAAGCAATATTCGTTGGACGGATGACCTGTGGTGTAAGAGCAACGGGGGCGGCAGTAGGCACCGTTGACGGTGCAATGGGGATAGCCCGTAGCGGGCTGCTGTTCAACAAGGGCATTGCAGTGAGAGGTTGTTGTGCAGGCTGAATCGCAGGTGCACCGGCTGACCAGCTTGAGCTATTACTACTACGTGGAACTTCGTAATGGTTCTGTGCCTGCACGCCGAAAAAGGTCGCTGTGGAACAAACAATCGTGACAAAAAGAAATAGAAAGAACTTCCACATAAGGCCTCTCCAGGAGCGCGCGAAGTCGACGGCGGATTATAGCACGCCTGTTTTACGCGAATATGGACAGTGGTTCATCCCCCGATATTCGCTGCGGCACTTCTGTTGTAAGATTGAGGGGAGGGTTCGCTTGTCAATTATTGAAGCGCGGATGAATCTCACTCGCCCGCTGTCGCTTCGGTGAGTTACAGCGGGGCATTGCTGCAAATCGAGAATTTCCTCGATTTGTTCCGATGTTGCGCACGATTTCTTAGAGTGAACGTAACTGTTCGGGAATCGGAAAGGCCGGGAACAATATAGACTACCCTCCTCTGATCGCCGGTCTTCAAAGCCTGCCTCGAAATTTGATAGTTTGCCATAGAGCAAAAGCAGGTAGACCAACCGCCGGCCCCTGCTCTGGTTCCTTCAGTTCGGGCGGACTATCAGCGACGGAGCACTGGTGTAGCCGAGGTCCAAGAAATACTTGCTGAAAGAAAATGCTAACAATATCCAATCTTAACAAGAAGTACTCCAACGGCGTTTGCGCACTCAATAACGTTTGCTTGACGATCGGGAGCGGTATATTCGGTCTGCTCGGTCCCAACGGAGCAGGTAAATCAAGTTTGATGCGCACTATTGCGACTCTGCAAAATCCAGACAGTGGACAAATTGATTTTGATGGTTTGAACATAGTGAAAGAAAAGGAGAAGCTTCGTTCATTGTTGGGTTACTTGCCCCAGGAGTTTGGATTGTATCCGACATCGACGGCAGAAGACTTGCTGAATCATCTAGCGCTGCTCAAGGGTATTGCCAATCGTGGACAACGAAAAGAAACCGTAGCCAGCCTTCTGGAGTTGTGTAATTTATCCCAACACAAGAAGAAAAAACTCGGCGGATTCTCCGGCGGTATGAAGCAGCGCTTTGGTATCGCTCAGGCCCTTCTGGGCTCTCCCAAGATCATCATTGTCGACGAACCGACCGCAGGGCTCGATCCGGAAGAGAGAGATCGCTTTCATAACTTGCTGAGTCAAATCGGAGAAAACGTTACTGTAATCCTATCTACTCACATCGTTTCTGATGTTAGTGAACTCTGCCGTGATATGGCTATTATCAACAAAGGGACAGTACTTGTGCAAGAGTCGCCCTTGGTGGCAATTCAAAAATTGCAGGGCAAGATTTGGACCAAAGTTGTTGAGAAAAACCAGGTAGAAAGCGCCACCACTCAATACCGTGTCGTATCTGCGCGCTTGACCCATGGGCAGGTTATGTTGAGAGTCTATTCAGACGTTGAGCCTGGCGCTGAGTTTCAACTGGCCTCAGCCGATCTTGAAGATGCCTATTTTGCCTTCATTCGCTCGTTCATCCAAACTTGAGACCAGAGTGTTTATCGAACTTCTAGCTTTTGAAATCAAGCTCCGTCTCTGGCGGTTGTCATCGCTGGTATATTTCCTGGTATATCTACTTCTAGGTTTCATTATTTCAATTGCGATTGCCGGGGTCCTTCCCGGAGGACATATCGCCCTGGGAGCATCCGGCAAACTCTGCTTGAACAGCTCGTACGCCATTCACCAGCTAGTCGCTTTTGGCGGCTATCTCGGATTATTGATTATCGCGCCGATCTTCGGTCAGTCCATAAATAAGGATTTCGAGAAGCGCTTTAACCAGATACTGTTTGCTACGCCGCTGAGAAAGTCTACCTACTTTCTTGTTCGCTATTTCGCATCTGTTATCTCCTCGGTGGTTATACTCTCTTCAATTGCCATCGGCATATTTATAGCAACATTATTGCCGTTCATCGATCGGGCGATGATCTGCAGAAATGAGATTTGGTACTATGTTGCGCCATACTTGACCGAAGTTATTCCCAATACCATGATGTTTGGTGCCATCTTCATTGCCATAGCGTCACTGACTAAAAGGATGGCACCGGTTTATCTTGCAAGCATTGTTGTCTTTACTGGTTGGCTGATCGCCAGAACGCTCAGTAGCAGTATTGGCGATCATAATATACCGGCTCTTCTCGATCCTCTCGGACAGGCGGCTGCGAACCTGGTAACCCGCTACTGGTCTGCGAGTGAACAAGCCACGCAGACTATTCCTCTTACAGGGATGTTTCTTTATAATCGCATTCTCTGGGCTAGTGTCGGTTCAGTCATCTTGCTGCTTGCCTACGTTGTTTTCGATCCGTTCAAGCTGCCTCGTGAAAAGACGATCAGAACATCCGAACCAGAAAAACAAAATGAGAAAACCTTTGCGGAGATAAATTTGCCGGCAGTCAACCTTGCGCCGAACTCAGTCTTCGTGCTCTTGGAGCTGACGCTGTCGGAATTCAAGCTGGCTATTTCCAATATTCACTTTCAGATGGTTCTGCTTTGTGGCGTCATTTTTGTATTTGCCACTGCTCGCTTTGCCGGAAAGGCGTACGGCACTGAAACGCTACCATTGACATACAATGTGTTAGAAGTAGTCAATGGAATGTTCGGCCTCTTTGTTGCAATCCTTACCACGTTTTGTTCCGGTGAACTCGTGTGGAAGGAGCGCGATTCGCATATCGCGGAGCTTGTCGATGCAAAGCCGATTCCGAACCTGTATCTCTATCTCTCGCAGCTGTTCACATTGTTTCTCATTCAGATTCTGCTTGCCTGTACTGTCCTGATCTGCTGTGTCGTGGTGCAGATAACCATGGGCTTCTTTAATTTTGAATGGGGTGTTTACTTCCAGCAACTCTTCATATTTTCTCTCGTGCAGTGGCTGTTCCTGGACGTGATCGCTCTATTTGTGCATATCATGTCAAAGCGGAAGTACATAGGTCATTCCGTGTTGATCTTTTATTTTGCTCTGATGCCTTCGCTAAAGGCATTGGGACTTGACCATCACCTCTATTTAATTGGCGATGTTCCTCTTGCAGATTATTCGGACATGAACGGCTATGGCACATCGGGTTATCCATTCTTCATCTATTCTCTCTATTGGGCATTTTACAGCCTCATATGCGGCATCTTGACCCTGCTTTTGTGGCCACGAGGAGTTGAGCAAACTTATCGAGGTCGGCTGAGAATCTTTGGTGGGAGACTCACGCTTCGATACAAGGCTGGTCTGATCTTTTCCATTGCCGGATTCGTCGTTACCGGCGGATTCATTTTTTACAACACGAACATTTTGAACCACTATGAAACCAAAGCTGAGGAAGAAAAAGAACGTGTTGATTACGAAGTGAAGTTCAAGGAGTTTGAACGTATTCCACAACCCGAATTAGTTGCGGCAAGCATAGAAGCTGATATCTATCCTGAAACGCAATCACTCAAAACTCGCGGACATTTGACCTATCGGAACAGGACGAAGAAACCCGTGACTACGATTCTCGTGCACCAAGATGAAGAGTTGCGCGCAGAAAAGTTCACGTGGTCGCGTTCCTCAAAACTGAAAGAGCATGATTTACGGCTTGA
Organism: Candidatus Obscuribacterales bacterium; assembly: GCA_021732565.1. Classification (GTDB taxonomy): domain Bacteria; phylum Cyanobacteriota; class Vampirovibrionia; order Obscuribacterales; family Obscuribacteraceae; genus JAKFUT01. The sequence goes on along the minus strand of JAKFUT010000078.1, from coordinate 8,942 downwards.
GTCCAAAATATATGAGTTTGACACGCCGATTCTTCCGGGCGAGGAAGTTTCCCTCGATTTTTCGTTCATTCGCGAGCCTCGCGGTTTTTCGAATGCAGAGTTCAGGAAAGACGTTGTGCAAAACGGATCGTTCATATACAACGGTGGTCTTGGGCCAATAGTTGGATACGTTCCACAAGTAGAATTGACTGAGGACAAAACGAGGCGAAAGTACGGACTGGCCAAAAGGCTCCGAAAGCCCAATGTGAACGATCGCAAGGCGTTGGAGAAGACTTACATCTCGAACGAAGGTAGTTGGATTGATTTCGAGGCAACGGTTAGCACGTCCGCGGATCAGATCGCCATTGCACCTGGCACGTTGATCAAGGAGTGGAAGGAAGGTGGTCGCCGTTTCTTTCGTTACCGGATGAGTAGTCCCATGATCGATTACTACGCAATTCTTTCCGGTAGATACAAAGTTGCTCGTGATAAATGGCACGACGTGGATATCGAAATCTACTATCATCCGAGTCACACGTACAATATTGCAAGAATGCTCAAGGCGACGAAAGCTTCGCTGGAATATTGCTCGACCAATTTCTCTCCCTACCAGTTTAAACAACTCCGAATTGTTGAATTTCCGCGCTATAAGAAAGAAGCACAGTCGTTTGCCAACATGATTCCATTCTCTGAATCAGCCGGTTTCGTTGCGAATGTAAAAAGTAACGATCCGAAGAGTATCGATTATCCTTTCTATATTACATCTCACGAAGTGGCTCACCAGTGGTGGGCGCACCAGGTCATTGGTGGAAATGTGCAGGGAGCCACGATGCTTTCCGAATCGCTGGCGCAATACTCCGCCTTAATGGTGCAAGAAAAAGAGTATGGAGAACAAGGAATGAGTGAGTTCCTCTCATACGAACTCGACGATTATCTATCCGGTCGAAGAACTGAAGAGGAGATGGAACTGCCGCTTGTCTTAAACGAAGGACAGGACTACATTCATTACAATAAAGGGAGCCTGGTCTTCTATGCTCTGAAAGACTATCTGAGCGAGAAAACACTCAATGGTGTTTTACGTGACTTCATTCATGAGGTCGGCTTTCAACATGCCCCGTTTACCAGGGCTGTAGATCTGGTCGATCGGTTCCGCAGGGCCGCGCCAACCGACAAAAAATATCTCATAAAGGATTTATTTGAGACCATCACTTTCTATGTTATGCGTTGCGACTCAGTCTCAGCAAATTCGGTGGGCGACCACTATGATGTGGTGGTTCGAGGAAATTGCCGGAAATTCCGTGTAGACGGAATGGGAAATGGTACCGAGATTCCAATGAACGACCTGGTGGATGTTGGGCTCAATGATAAGGGAGGGAAATATCTCTATTTGAAAAAGCACCTTTTGAAGAGCGGCAATGTTGAAGTGCACATTCCGCTCAGCACATATCCGGCCGAAGGTGCGTTTGATCCTCTAAACAAGTTACTGAGAATCAGGCGTAATGGCTTTGTGGTGAAGGAGCCCTCGACAAAGTGAATTTCTGATTCAACCGAGGGAACATGATTCGGCTCTGGTATCTACGTTTCTTTCAGCGGCATGTAATCGTTCGGGTTGGTGAATCCTGCAATCCATGCAACTGACTGGCGACAAGACTCCATATATGGTGGCACCCTCAGCACATAATTGTGACCAGTCGAGGGGCAAACCACTTTCACACAGACAAGGTTTTCGTCGCCCCTCATCCTTAGCCGCAAAAGCAACCGCTCTCCACCGCCGTCATGATCTTTGTCGAGAACTTCAGGTTCTGCCTCCCGGAGAAATCGCTCGTAGCCCATGCGATCGATCAGCGCTCGCCTGAGTGCGAGATTACCTGTATCAAGGACTTCCGTCACTGAAATTGTTTCCGGCTCAAAAGCCATTTTCTTCGTAACGGGAACTCTTCGCCAGCGAATCTGAGTGCCGTTTAGAGAATCAGGCAAAGATCTAAGCGCGGTGCCCGCAATATCTATCCACGAGGTAACATTTGCGCCTTCCTCGATCTTTACCAGGTTTTGACAGTCGATGACGTCGACTTCTGGAATCGGGCCAATCCAGCCTGGCAAATAGCGAAGCGCCGGACAGCCTCTGGCTGTTAACCAGCCAAACCGCACTCGCCCATGTTTGGGCCACTCTTCCAATGAAGTGCAATTAGACACATCCAGATAGTTCACATCGATCAGTTCTGGCAGGCTGCGAATGTTGGGGCAATCTCGTAAGCTGATGGTGGCGCAGTTGAATCCGTGCGGGAGACTCGTCAAGCTTGAGCTTGCCCGCAAATTGATTCGATTCTTCACGCGCAGGTCGTGCGGCAAGCACGTGATTGGTGTTCCCGCCATTTCCAGAATGTTGCAGGTGATGCCTGAAGGCAAACTCTCCAATTGCGAACATCCTGTTAGATCAAGGACACCCGCGCGTAACCCCTGCGGGAGATTTGGGAACTTGCAATTTCGCATAACGAGATAATCAACTTGGAGCCCGTCAGGAAGTTCCAGGCAAACGGTATTAGACAAGTCTAGTTTTCCTGCCACCCTGAGACCTGCGGGAGCAGTTCCTTTGAGGATCAATTTCCTGGCATCATCCGACGCAATTTTGCCTTCAGGAGGGATACCTGATTGCGCTAGCCTCAACATAAACTGATCGTACTCGTAATCGAACTCGGAAGACGACACGATACCTCCTTCGTTTTCCTCTGAATTCAGTTTACAGGTAACCTTCCCTTTGAGCAAATCGCGCAGCGGGAATGAAGCATCTGCGCTAATGCAAGACATCGCGGACCCACCGCAAGAACGAGCCTTCCCTTAATTGATCCGCCGATCGATGCGGGACCGACACCCTGTCGCGTTAATCATGTCCGGCTCGGTTTCCAGAGTGAAAACAGACCGCTCGAAACCGCGGAAAGCCTCCTGCCAGCAATGATTCTTTTTCATGGGCAAGGGCACCGAAACGGAAGGAAGCCCTCGGCCAAACACCTCGATTAGCTGTAGATAAGTGTTTCTGCCGGGGCCGTTGAGATCGTTTCTTCTTGAATGTTCCACCATGAATCATCTAACACAAGAGACTCTGAGAGATCATTCGGAAGCTTTTGCTGTGCTATGTCATGTACTTCGGGAATCATTCTCTTCTTTTCGGCCTTTCGTTCCTTCAACTGGTATGTTACCACCGCTAAGGCGCACGCCGCGCCGAAACTTGTCAACGGTAGATTCGGTGCATCTTCCGGTTCGGTTTGGTTGCGTGTGGCATTCGTAAGTTGAAATCGAATACTCATCTCTTCGCCGACTGCTTCCAGACTTGGTTTGTAATCGGGATTTGTCTTCGACAATTGCGTGAGTAACTGTTTCTTTCGTTCCAGGGTTCTTCTGTAACTGGTATCAAAGGGATGCTCAGCAAGATTTATGTACGCGACTTCTAGTTTTCCTTCAGTTATGTTTTTTATGGTGTTCAACTCGATTGATGGATCTTCTAATTCGGAGACTTCCTTCAAGGCCTCCCTGGCAGCTTTATCGTCCCCCTTCCACGCAAGAATTTGTGCTTTATAAGACTTGACGTTTTCGGAGCCCGCGATTTGATTGGCCTGTGCGAAGTCTTTCAAGGCAGAGTCCAACATTTTTAGATCATCAGTTTTTATAGGCGCACGGCTTACATGAGCGGAAAATAGTCGGTCTGCGGCTACATTCATTTTCAGAACTCCGCGGCGTTCTAGATAATCTGCAAGCATGGGGCTGTGCGAATCCAGTATGCTCTCGACAGCAATGTTAGCTTCAGCCAAAGCTTCAGTGTGCATACCGTGCTCATACAATGATTCGGCCTGTGTTAGATCATGAGTTGGATTGGCAGGCATGACTAACACTGTAAGACCTATTATTGCCCCAAGTATGTTGATACATATTTTTTGCCTTTTTAATATCGACGGAAGCTTCGGTTTGAGACGAAACGAATTATCGAGCAACCCGGTCACTTGTTTCTTTACTGCGCATTCAATCAGAATCGGCACCAACCCACCGCCAGTCACTTCAATATCACTTGCTTCCGCGGAACTTTCTCTAATGACTATGCTTACTCTCTGGTCGGCCCCGGAAAGACCGGATATCGTGCCTGCGAATAGATCAACAGCACAAATATGCAACCCTTGCATTTTTGACATGGCAAACAGAGTTCGATCAAATGCGTCAGCTTGATTGCAGCCCAGCGTGAACGTTCTGCGGATGTTGCCTCCCTCATAAAGCGCGCGGGTGGAATCGAGCAGAGGAAGTGCGCCCATTTTTGCAACCCGATAGAAATTAAATACGAAGTTAGTCCAAAATAGAAAGAAAATGAACGCGCCACAAAATATAGCAAATGAGATCAAACCGATGTCGGAAGAAGCAGTATGATCATTTGATAAATGCGTGAGCGGCCAGCAAAGCAAAATGACCGTGAGTGCGCCCAATAAAGACGACTGGGTTGCTTTGAGAAGCGGGTACAAATTATCATTCGCTGGATTGGCGAGGAAACCCCAGCGGTCGAGGACCTCTTTTACTGCCAATGCTTCGTTTTGCAGAGGAGCAACGATGACGCGCCTGAGCACCAGTTTTAAATGTGGCACCATACTTAACACCTCAATGTCTGCACTTGTCGTGCAGATGATTTATAGATTGATAGCTCGCCGAGCACGGAACGTCGAACCAGTCAAGTTCAGCACGCAAACGGCTGATCACCTTCCTGTTTGGGGAGGATAAGGGTGAACGAATTAATTCTGTTTTTGTCTAGAGCAAATTCGATCTACGATTTATGTTTAATAGTGAGCGCTATCGACTCGTGTGGAGCACGAGAGCGAAAGTGCGATGACATAAGCCGGTCTTGCAACGCGTTTACGGTGCAGAGACGCGGCGAAATACACCCGCTTTGAACGGGAGGTATTGATTGTGCTTAACTCCCCGGAAAAGGAGCCAACTGTGTTTGAGTAATGAGAACAAGTTACTGGTAATGCCGATGAGGCGGCATTTTTAGCATAGACCCTGACGACCGCAATTGTCAAGCCGACGCCTTTCGATAGGGAATTTTTGGGTTCGTTCCAGGGTCAACACGATCGTGTCATGGACCCCATGTGGTATTTCACAATCGATTTTTCTTGGTGCAGATCACCACGCAGTACACATTCACTATCTCTATCGTGCTTCTGGCAACCAGATGAAACAGTCAAGGAAGATGCACCGTGGTATAAACCATGGGCAGATCCAAAAGACGTCAACATTGCACTTTGGGGATATGCTTGTGATCTTGAATTATTGAGTCGATGTGCAGAGTTTCTCTGATTCGGAAATTAAGCGAGCCCTTTCGCATCTAGAACTACCAGCACGTCTATCTTGTGTGTGCGGTTTCCCCCACTTTACACGGGACAGAGATAGATTAAGCTGGATTATCGGTTTCGGGCAGATTCTTTTGTTCGTGTGCGTAAAATGCCACTGGATAACATAGACACAAGCAGACTTAACAATCGAGTGCTGGATTGCATGGACTCCTGGTTCCGCAATCTGGTGGACTCCGGACTCCAAAGACCTGCCAATGGAGTGATCCAGCTTATTAATCGAACGACGGGTTCAGAACTGCTCCCGGAACTGCACGTTGTCGCCAAACCGCTCGATAGAGAGCCTGGTACAGTCGAGTGGTACTTCGGACAGTTTGGCGCGGGTACCGGTATCCTGGCTGATCTGATGTTGCTTCGTACGGCGGGGCGGGGTGTGGCCGCAGGTCTGGGGCTAAAGACTACTGGCTCGCGGCTGGGCTTACTGACGCTTGACCGAACCTCTGACCGCCGCATGCTTGCTACGCGCACGTTCGCCGGTGCATCGGTGGAAGCTTTTGTGCTTGGTGCTACTTATGAGGGAGTCTTTCGCCCGGTTCACGAAGACGAGCAGCATGAATTCTGGCAAGCCCGGTTCAAGAATGGACTCTCCGGCGGTGCCACTATGGCTACTTTCGAAATGTCTCTGCGTGGTCTGCGCAGCGCCACTGGCAAACTCACGTCAGAAGAGAGCCCTTTGTTGCTGCAGTGGGGCCGCAATGTTGCAATTGGTGGCACCGCTGGTTTCGGTTCGGGCGTGGTCAATGCGACTACTCGATCTTTAGTATCTGATGGTGAGTTTCGCGCCAGCGATATTCTCACGTCGGGAAAGCAGTACGCCTTTGCCGGTGCATTGTTGCACGGTGCTATGCCAGTGTTGCTCAATCCTGTGCAAAAAACGACTCTGAACCCGGAACGGCAGCAGCAAATGCTGCAGCTGCTGTCCGATCAACATGGTATCGGCGATGCTACGCCCGTGCTCATTCAACAGTTTAAAGACCGCGCCGCTCGTGAAGGTATTTCACTGCAAGAACAAGCAAGAACATTTGCGACGACGGCTAATCTCTTGCGTCGCGATGCAGCGCCGGGAGTCAATCCGGAGCATTTGCCCAAGCTCACCATTCAATGTTTGGGCCAGGCGGCAGATCCACGTCTTATCGATCAGGGAGCAAACAATACCTGTAACGTTACTACCATAGAAGGGCGGCTGTACTCAAGAACTCCTTCAGACGCGATTCGGGTGGTGACAAATCTAGCCACCAGAGGAAAATTCAGGACCGCAGACGGTGCTACTATTTCTCTGCCAGATGATCAGCTCACCCCGGATGCAGAAGCCCTCTCGCTTATAAACACACCTGGAAACAAAGGACCGGAATCGGCTGCTCGAACCTATGCGAGCCAACTCTTTCAACTCGGCGCAGCAAATACTTATTGGAAACAGGCGATTCTGGCGCCTGATGGACGGGCTGTAGACAGAGGACAATTAGAATATCGCCTCCAAAACGACGCGACCAATCCGCACGCCGTGGTGAAGCGTGAGTCTATCGTGATTAATAGTGGTGACAAGCCGGAAGTGCTTTTTATTAACGGCGAGCGAGTCAATAGTCCTCATATAAATCTCGGAAAGATGCTCGAGATTGAGCGCGCGCTTACCGGTCGGCTTGAACGGTCTCGCATGTTAGATGTTTATAGCACCAGCGAATCGACCAGGGACGTTGCGAAGCCAGGCAGTATAAACGACTTGCGTAGTCAATTGTCTCGTCTAAAGGAGGAAAAAAGACTTCCGATTACATTGGGAATGGACATTCGGCAAGATGCATTCTGGAAGAAATTGTATGGCGATAATCCTATAACAGTTAGAAGTTTTCAGGACACCTTCTATCATGTTTTGCAGATTGTGGACTATGACGCTGACAATAACAAAGTTTATGTCGACGGTAGCTGGGGCACTGCAAAAGATTTTCTCGGAAGACCTGAGGGCAAGCCGGCACTGAGTGTCGAAGACATTTGGGATATGATGCAAGACGGAGCTACCAAGGTCACCAGGTTGGAGCTCGACAATAACAAGTCTGTGCAGGAGCCGGCACTGTCAGCGGTGCGGCAATGGCCTAATTTGAAAGAGGTCAGTTTGCACAATACAAATGCCACAGATTCAGCGATGAGCTATTTTGAATCCTTGCAGAAAATAGAATCATTTGATCTCTCTGGAACAAAGATTACAAACGCAGCACTGAAGCAACTTGCGACACACACCAATCTGGAGAGACTCAATCTCGCGTTCACCGGAGTGAACGGAAATTTGGCTGATCTGAGTACACTTACGAAATTGAAAGCTCTGGATTTATCGGGCCTCAGTATTAGTGCGCCTGAACTTGCGGCATTGCATGCTCTGCGCGGGCTGAAAGATCTGACAGTGTCTGCGGAAACTATGACCGCAGAGACCGTTCGCCAATTGGGGACATCGCTGCCTGATGTATTTCTGACTTTTCGTCCACCGACCACTGACAGTAATGTTTGGACCGGATCTGTGAGCTTTGATCGTTTGGCAGACGGAAAAGTATATGGTTTATCGATCTCTTACGGAACGATTGACACAACATCGAAGATGCTCGATCGCATCAGTCATTTTCCCGATCTCAATTCAATTAGTTTGCGAAATTGCAAGATTCCTGCGAATGTGGCGAACAGATTGAAGAATTTGAACACTCTGCAAAGGTTGGATTTGTCTAGTACAGAAATGACCGATGGCATGCTGGCCGGAATTACCGGGCTGAGTAATCTGGCAACAATTAGTTTGGACGAGACGAATGTAACAGGGCTTGGACTAGAGCGATATCCAAAACTCGCCGATGTTAACCTGCGGAAGTCTGCTGCATCCGATGCGTCGCTGGCCAGCCTTGAGCGGCTGCCTGGTCTGCTTCGGATAGACTTGTCGGACACGAAGATTACAGATAACGTTGCAGCGCATTTGGCAAAGTGTTCAGCTTTGAGGGAGATTTGTCTGTCCAACACGTCAGTTTCGGACAAAGGTGTCCGTGAGGTGTTGCGTAATCCTAGCATACGAATATTGGATGTCTCACGCACGAGAACAGCTGACATGTCGATGGCAAACGTAGCGAGTTCTTCTTTGCAGCATCTTAAAATGGACCAGACCGATGTCAGCTCTGCAGGGATTAAGCAGTTGTTCGGCCACCGTCATCTGGAATGTCTCAATGTGAGCCGCTCAAAGATCGACGATTCTTGCGCTGATGCGCTGGCAAGCCTTAGCCTGTTGCGAGAACTCCACGTGGCATTCACTAACTTCACTGATGCGGGTGTGGCCAAACTTGCCCCGTTAAACAAGCTACGGAATCTCAATTTGTCAGGAACGCGAATCAGTGATGCGTCCGTTGATGTGCTTATTCAAATGGCACCGCAATATCTTGATGTTACCGATACCGGTGTCACTGCGGAGGGATTGAAAAAGCTTGTGGTCAGCAATAAAATCAATTGGATTGTCGTTTCGACGACAATCTGTAGCGATGAAATGGCAGCAGAGCTGTCCAGGCTGAATCCTCGTTGTCATGTTTCCAGAATGCCGCCAATTATAGGGAGAGATCTTCTGAA
>JAKFUT010000053.1 GCA_021732565.1 Candidatus Obscuribacterales bacterium | reverse complement strand
AGGAAGCTCTTAAAGACACAGAACGAGCAGAACACCTGGTCGGCAGGACATTTGCAATTCATTCCATTTATGCCTGGATCTATGCCTGCAAGAAGCAACATTGGCTGGCTGAAAGAGAATTGAATCAAGCCTTCAGCCTCTGGGCCGAGTTCAACCCTGAGGAACGGAAACTCAACGCCTTTCTCCTGAACGTATGTGCACTGGCATATTTACGCATGGGTAAGTTCAATCATAGTCTCGACTTACTACAAAGTCCCAACCAGAAACTCTTGTCGCGAGATCAGAGCGCAATAAATTTCGCTTCCCGGTCTTTCAACGAGAAGCAACTGAATCTGCATTTGAAAGCAAAAGCAGATTCACTTACCGCCAACAAGCTCGATCCCGATAACGTGCTGGTGCAAAGGTTGCTTCAGGAGAAGATAGAGGTTTCATCAGAACCATTCGACCTCATGCTCGTTTCATTCGTGCTCAGCGCACTGCTTCCAAGTCTTCTCTGGCTCTGGTGGTTCTGGCGACACGATAAGAAGAGGGAACCGGCGGCTCCACTCTTTCGCTCGTTCCTCTTTGGTGCGTTGCTAACCATTCCTATTATTGTTTTCGCCACCAGTGCAAGAATGTTCCTCCCGGTCATATTCTATATGTGCCTGGTGGGGCCACTGGTAGAGGAGGTCGGCAAGTTCCTGGCCTGCAAGTTGGCTGTAGATCGGGATCCGGCGTTCGACGAGCCTGTAGATGGAATTATTTATGCCGCAGCTACGGCGCTGGGTTTTGCCTTCGCTGAAAACCTGGAATATTTTGCCACGATGGACACTATGACCATTCTGGGGCGCAGCGTAGTCAGCGTGCCATCGCATGTGCTCTTTTCCGTCTGGTGGGGTGAGGCGTGGTCCAGATCGAAATTTAGCGCCGGGACGCGGCGGTACAGCATCGTTCAGGGGCTGCTGATGGCTGCGCTCCTACATGCATTACATAATTCGCTTTTGTTCATGGCAAGCACTAATTCTGCGTATTGGTGGGGCACAATCCCGTTCACCCTCGTGTTATGGGCATTCTTCCTGTGCATTGTCCGCAGGACCAAAGCTACCACCGACTCGGCGGTTTTTCGAACAATAAAGGTCAAAACCGAAGTGGAAGCGAACCTCAAAACTCAAGCTCGCTGAAGACGTTCGGGGCGAAACGAATTCCTTCAAATCTGCTATCAGCTACCGTTGGAGGCTGTCAAGCATGGTTGAATTGGCGTTTTCGGGGGAATGAAGTACAAGGTTTTCGTACTTCTCCCCTACTGAAGCAGGGGAACTTGTCCAAAAGAGAATATTAGGGTGTAGAAGCATGCGGAGTTAGCATTCCAGGGAGTTGATTAATTTAAGGTAGGTGGCGGTAGCTACGTAGTTTCCACACTCACAAGTTATTAATCAGGGGCTATGCTAAAGTTCCCGCACAAAAGATTCTTTAAAAGGTGATCAAGCAATGGATGATCGTGATTTTCCCGACGAGACTATACCCGAGGCTAAGCCCACAGAGGGAGAGCGCCCCGTAGTCTCAAATCCGCAAGACACTGCGCTTTCAGCTTTCCAGCGGGAGGTGTACCAATTTCACCAGGGAGTGACCGACGGTCAGCCCGGAGAAGTAGCACGTACAGCTGATCGCGTGCAGTTGCGGCAAGGAGCTATTGATAGCAAACAAAAGATTACCGCTGATCTGGAAAATGCGAAGAAGAGCATGATTCAGCTCAACGAGATTACGAAGGCCGGTGGCGGTCCCTATGATGATGCCACCAAACAAGCTTACGCTACGGCACTGAGGACAGGCGAGACAGCCTACATTGCCGCCCGCAACAAATCTGATGTCCTGCTTTATGAAGTCGAGCGTGTCGGTGGAAGACCAGACGGTGCACCGATACTGGAAAACGGCCTGGTCAAAGTTAAAACTGATGCCGATGGAAAACCGATTGAGTCTGCAGTGTGCAAAGATCTCCGTAAAGAGAGAGATCAACTCACTCAAGAAATCAAGGCGCTGGGAAACCCCACCGCCGATCCGGGCAAGGCCGATCTGGCGAAGAAATTACAAGACCGCGCCGACATCAACGACGTGCTGCGCATGTCCGGCTATGCTCGGGCAAATCACGGTTTAGGCCTATTGTTTGCGTGTCCGCAATTCCGCAATAACGATCGCGCAGACGTTCGCGTTGCAGCCGAATCGCTCATTCAAGACGCAAATATCTTTGATCCGCTCACTCGCAAAGACGCCAACTTCCAGGCACACTACATTCGAGCCGTCCGCGCTCTTGACGGAGTCGCTCCTGCTGTCAGACCCGGCGATCCGGTCGACGTTAGACCGCCAGGCGATAAGCCGCCGGTGGTGAAGCCGCCCGAGGCCATAGTTCTCAAAGATATTCCCGGCGTTCCCGGAGCGAAATTTGACGAAGTAAATAAGAGAATCATTGATGGTCCTTATTCTCTGGCATCGGGAGACAAAGTTCTCCAGCCTTCAAAAGACAATCAGAACCGTGTGCTGGCCGTTGATGGCAAGCCTGTTCTTGATGACAAGAATAATCCTCGCCTTGGCTCTGATGGATTGCCTATTCCAGTCGCGCTGGCGGGCGACGATCCGCGGGTGAAACTTGCCCAGGCGGAAACCGCCGCCGCCACCGGTGCTCTTACCGCTGATCACCTCACCGCATATCGTGGAGCAATTACCGCAGCCGACGGACTCGATCGAGTCTCCCTGGCCCGACGCATTGCAGACAATCGCACGCGAGTAGAAGCGCTTCCCCATGCACTGGCATTTATCGAACTGGATAACCTTCGCAACTTGATGGGGCAACTCTCTGCCGGGGCGACAGACCCGCAGAAAACGGCGCTTGGAAAAATGTGGAATGAAGTAACCCAACCGAAAGCAACCGGCGCGGCAACATGGGCGGCAATGGATACATGGCTGGCGAAAACTGAGAATGCCGCTGCTAAAACCGCCCTTGAAGCTCATCCTAAATGGGCTCAGATTAAAGCGGTTTTTGAAGTTTTTGTGGCGAAAAACAGTGAGGCCAATAAGTTCGAGCAACTCAAAGAAACAGATTTCACAAAGAATCCGCAGTTGCTCAAAGATATAAATGAAGCACGCCAGAAGATGGGTGAGAATGTGCAGCTGGCTCAGCTATACCTCTCGCCGATGACTGCTCGAATTACCTTCCTTGAAAAACTGTGTGATCAGCCTGATGTAAAACAGTTCATGGCGCTTTCGGCGGCCGATAAGGCTACCAATGCGTTGAAAGATAACGTGCAAGTGAAAGCTGCTGTAGAAATGATGCAGCAACTGGCTCAATGCAACCGCGATCTGGTCGACAACAGCAAACAGCAAGGCCAGGTGTTCCTCCAACGGGCTGCAGCGCTGGGCATCACTAAATTTGAGACACCGGCAAGAACCACCGGCACTCCTGATCGACCGGTTGAAACTCCCGTCCGCGTTGAAGTTCCGCCAACGGCTAAACCGCCCGAAACGGCTCAGATCACCAAAGAACAAGATGGTGCCCTGCAAGCAGCGATGGTGGCACGTGCGAGCCTGGTTCAACAGACCGAGAACGGCACCAAAAAGTTAGATGACGCCAAGTTTGCACCAATTGATGCCGCCTTCAAGAAAGCATTGAGCGATGCTCAATCTGTTAAAACAGAAACCCTCACGGCACTCAGTGCAGATCTCAATGAGCAGTACCGAAAAGAACTCGGCAAAATCAAAAACACTCCTGCTATCACTCTGGCACAAGCAGAGATCGATCGTAAAGCCAGTGCCGACGCATTAAAAATCACTGGTGAGAACCTGGATCGAGCGCTGAAGAATCTTCCGGCTGACAAGAAAACAGCTTATGATACGCTGCAAACCAAGTACGATGCCGACATTAAAGCAAAAGAGACCGAACTGGTAGGTAAGAGAGATGCCGAAATGGTCGGCAAACAGGACGCTGAAAAGCCAGCGATTGCCAAGAAATATCTCGATGAGTTCAATGCCGAAAACGGCCGGCTCTCGGTAAAGTTGCTTGAAGACAAAAAAGCTCTCAGCACCGAGTTGAAAGTGGCACTTGAAGCTCAAGTTGCTATGTTGAATAAACCGGAAACCCGGTTACTTCTGCAGTATTCAGAAATCAATGAAGGCATCGACAAACTAAAGTTGGCGCCGGATATGATCAAAATGTATTACGCCCAGGCGCTCACCATTCAGGGCGATATGGTCAACGCGAAGAAATACTTCGAAGAAGCCATCAAGAACCCCACTATGGCCACCATCATCGACAATACGCAAGAAGGTCTTGCACTGGCCGAGAAATTGGGAGTGAAAACGCCGGGTCTTGCCGCGGTAGAAAAAGAAGCAGACAGACTCTTCCCCGAACTTAAGAAAGTGGGAGACGCGCTGAAGCTTATTGACGACGCTAAAGCGAAGAGCCCCGAAGAGCAAAAGACGGCTTTCGCTGCCGCCTGCAAACTCTTCGACGACGCAGTCGGCATGACCGACCGAGAAGGCGCCGACGCGAGGAAAGCGGAAGAGCTGCGCGCCAGTGCCAATGCAATCAAACTGCAGCTTGAACTTGCCGAGAAAGATATTGTTGCCGGAAAACGAACAGATTTCACGCAAGGCGAGAAAGAGCAATTCCAAAAAATGCAGCTGATGAACAAACAGCTGGAAAACATCTCGCTAGTTCGCTACAAATATGCGCTGGTCTTGAATGAGCATGGTTATACTCATAACGATGACGCAGCAAAAGCCAAAGCGATCGAGATGCTCAAATCTATCAAAACGGTAGATGAGCAAACCTTCCTCGGTAGTCCTGAAGTACAGGGCGCACTCAAGCAAGCGGAAGAAGGAAAGAAAATCAATCCTGAGACCGCTGCTGCAGAAGCATTCGTTACGGCTGCCACCACTACAATCTCAGCCCATGGTACCGGTCTTATCGACTGGGTCCTACCTGGTGGATCAGCCGGCGCAAACCTGCTTGTCGATCAGGTTGCTCCCGGGCGCTTCGCCTCGGAAGCTCCATTCATCGGACCAGTTCTGTTTGGCGGTGGAAAAGAAGCCAAAGACAAAGCAGTTGCACAGTTGGCGCAAGCCTACCTCACCAATCCAGACGCCACTCAAGCTGTAGTCAATCAGCAAGTGAGCACAGGGCTTGGCGGGTTACGTGAAATCGGCAGTGACGCTTTAGCGGTCGGCGTGGGCTTAGGCACCAAATATGGTGCCGGAAAAGTTCTGGGCAGATTCGGAACGCCTGGCAAAATTGGTGCTTTTGCGCTCGGTATGGCAAGTGCCGGTCTTACAAAAGACTTAGCGGCCGACGGCGAACTGGGCACAACCAAAGACTGGTTGCGCGGTGGTGGCATGTACGGTGCCAGCTGGCTCGTGATGAAAGGCATGGCTCTCAATCCGTCTCGTGCAACATTGGCAGAAGGAACGCTTACTGGTGTCAGCACCAGAATGGCGGGCATTGAGCTTAAGGCCGGTGCAAACGCTGCCGGTATGACAGCCGACCTGTGGGCAGCCAGAGCAGCCTTGCAAAAAGAAGTTGCAGGGGCAGCGACGGCCGAGCTGAAGGCAGCAGCAGCACAGAAACTGGTACTCCTTGATGCCCAACTAGGCGGCTGGACGTCGAGATTAGGCCAGCGCCTCAACCCGCTCAACTACATGGGTCTGCAATTTAATGGTGGACTACTGCCACGATATGTAGGCTTCGGCGGTGAACGCACCGCTGCTGCACTGGCCGACGGCAGTATGTCGTTCGCTCAGTACAATGCCAGAAGAGGGGCCGGAAGCTTCTTCGCCACAGGCGGTAGCGCCTTCCTGTTCGGTGGAGCCCGAGAAGGACTGTACATCGGCACAGGCAAGACTCGCGCTGATGGCACGCCACATACTCTCAACAGCGCCATCAAAGATATGGGCGGAGCCGGACTGCAAACAACTCTGGCCGCAACCCTTATGCTTCCCATGGCTGGTGGGCTTGCCCGCTCAGTCGGTTTGGGACGGCCACTCGACTACGTGGGCAAAGTTGCAACCAACCGTCTCACCGCCCTTGGTGCCACGGAATTGGGTGTGGTCGCGGTCGGCGATCTCGCACTCATCACTGCCAGCCCCGCTCTCAAAGGAGTGGAAGACTACAGTAATGCAAGGCAACTCAAAGTCGCATCTGAAGAAGCGAAAAAAGTTGCAGCTGAAGCGAGGGAAAAAGCCAGAAAAGAACTGGAAGCTCGCAAACAACAACAGGCAAAAGGACAGCGTCCTGGCAGCTAGTCGCTCAGAAAAACCAATAGAGAATAGAAACAGAGAGACCTTTTTCGGAGGGTCTCTCTGTTCTTTATTGATGCCAACTGCAAAGGTGAAACCCGTATACCGAAATCTTTCAGCCGGGTAGTCATTGCCCAAGGCGGGGAAGTGCTCGCGGCGGTGCAAGCTGAATCATCGTTTACTGCAAGGCAGCTAGAGTTTGAGATTTCAAATTTTCCTCCACGTTTCCTTCGTGAAGCTTGAGACTTGACCGGAACGACATCCAATGACTAGTGAGCAGACCCGCTCTTGCGCAGGTGGTCTTCCGCTGCCGTATCCTGATGTCTTGGATCTGTCTTGGCAAAGCTGGTGAAGGATTGCACTTTGAGCGTAGCGTTGTTGATGCTGCCACCAGCGGGGGTAATGATCAATATGGAATCCTGATTTGCGTGATGCAAAATTGCTGTCCACCGAAAATTAGACGAAGTTCTGGCCCGATGGCCACCTGAAGAGGGCAGCACCGACTCGTACTCTTTGGCGGTAAATTCACCCCAATCAATGTCATCTGGTTTCCCGTAGAACCAAACGTGCAAGCGTGGTTGACCATCTACTTTATCCACAGTCATTCTGGAAATTGTTGCAGTCCTGAGGTCTCCGGTAGCCTCATAAGTACCTGTCCAGTTGTCGGTGGAGGGTCTTTGTATAGCATCATTCACATGGCTCTGGTTGATGTGCCTTTGTTGATTAGCAGGCAACGACGATTTCTCTTGTGAGGGTTTAATCAAAGCGCCTTCCCACTCACCTTGCATTTCTATGGTTTTCGGATGGTCGCCGGTGGTCTTTTTTTGAAACTTCCAGGTGCCTGAGACATGTAAGAAGAAGGGACCTCGTGGGTTCACTCCATCCAGATTCGCGTTGTAAATAATTGGTATTCCCAAAGGGGCATTGCTTTCGTTAACATATTGTTTTTCAAGGCGCACCTGAACTTTTCCCTGCTCACCCTTGCTCAATTGTCCTGCCAGATTGAAGGTACCTTTCGGGTCGCTACCTTCTCCCTCCAGGAAATCACCTCTTTGCAGCAAACTTAGGACTCCATCAACCTGCTTTCCGTCGGGATTTCTGTATGCGGTGGTCCAGGTGCCACTCATGCTCATCACACCATTCTTTCCTGGATAGCCCACAACTTCACCTCCGCTTGCATGTTGAGTATTGGCGGGAAGAGGAGTGGGCGCTTTGTTCAGGTTTGGAGTATTGGAGATATTTGGTGATTGGCTCTCCTGGCTATGGTTACTATGGTTGTTTCTCGGGTTGTTGTTTCCTGCCGCGTCGTTTCCTGCGTGATTTCTCAACTGGTTATTTCGCAATTGGCTATGGCGCGAGTGACTATTTGGTGAGCGAGGCTGGTTACTTGAACCACTTTGATCGAAAGCATCTTGGGCGAAGGCCGGCAGAACCGATGCAACTGAGGCAATCAACGAAAAGATCCAGCGAATGGTCCGGGCAAAGGAGTCAGTACCATTACGCATTCTCAAACCTCATTAATCGCAACCAGTCACTCAAATTGTAGAGCATAGTAGTGCTGCTTTCACGCGGTTGTGGCTGGTATCGCTTGCGTGGTAATACAATCGGCGCCTGACGAAGCAAACATGTGATATACCAAACATCCTGCCAACAGTTCTCTGGACAACAGGAAGCGTTACGGATCGGATGCTCACAGCCGATTTTCAGGACAATCTAAGGTTTTTCCCGAAATTTTGTCCGATTAATCCAATCTAAGGGTAGATAAGAAAAGGTCACAAGGCACGGCTCGCGGGTCACTTTAAAGACATCTGGAAGAAGGAATTTTCGATTATGGGAAATGGTCGCAACCCGTTCGGCACGGGAGACAGCACAACAAAGAAGCCAGAGGTGGAAACCCCTCCAGCGCTCAATTACACGGACATTATGAAGCCGACGGAGAAACCGCCTGAAAAGCCGGTGGAAAAACCCGTTGTACCAGCGCCCGTTGTCGCCGACCGTCCTGTAGTAGCTCCAGTTGAGCAAGCCGGACCGGTGGAACTACCAGCCAAAGCGTTGACCAACGAGAATGTACAGGCTGAGCAGGTAGCCGGTATGGCGCTGCAGCGTTACATGCAACTGAGCGAGAACGGCACGAAAGCAATAACACCGGAACAGTTCAAAATAGTAAAAGACGGCTTCGAGCTGGCCGGTAAGAACGCCAAGATTGACCCGCGCACCCTCGAAGCTTTGGAAGCACGCGTTCAGGCGGAACTGACACAAGTCATTCCCGACGCTACCAAACAAAGAGATGCCGTCTCCAAAGTTATGGTCACCCAAGGCGCATTCGAACAAGCGTTGCAAGCTCTGCCCGACGACAAGAAAACGGCCTTTGTAAAATTGCAGCAAACAGCGGAAGCCGAAGCTAGACAGAAACAGACGGCACTAGGACATAACCCCGCTCTTTTACAGCGCGAAATTCAGAAACTCGAAGATAAGCTATTCAATGATAGAGCCGCGCTGAGCCCTGAGCTTGGCAAAGCAATGAAAGAACAGAAAGAGTTTCTCGAATCGAAAGATGGCAAGATTGCGGCTCAGTTCCTGCAGGTGATGGGCGATATCGATCGGTTGCGTAATTCTGCAGCAATGATTGCGTTCACTTATGCACAGGTTATGGATAAGTACTCGCAAACTGCCGAAAAAAGCGCAGTAGAACTAGATAAGAAAGACGGTCAAGCTAACAAAGACGCAGCGGCAGCGCAACGCAAAGTCGCTGAAGACGGCAAGAAATTGGCAGTCGAGCAACTGAAAGAAGCGGCAAAGAATCCGCAGGTTGCAGCAATGATCGAGAGCTCGCCCCAGGGGCTGGATCTGGCAATTCGGCTTGGAGTCAAGACTGCAGGAATGGAAGCTGCGGAGAAAGAAGCCGCCAAGCTGTTCCCCGAGTTAGTGCCCTTCCAAAAGGCGAACGAAATACTGGTCGACGATAAGAAAGACGCGAAGACTCGTTTTGCAGAAGCGAAGAAATTCTTCGAAGAAGCTCTGACCATTACAGGCAGGGATGGAAGAAAAGTAGAAGACTTACGCAAGACTGCCGGCGAAATTGAAACCAAGCTAAAGGCCGTGCAGAAAGAAATCGAACTCGGAACCCGCAAAGAGATGACTGCGGACGAGAAGAAAGATCTGCAAAGAATGCAGGTTCTGGTGGATCAGGCTAACAATGTGTCAATGGTCAGGATGCAGTATGCTCTCGCGCTCAACAAGCATGGGCACGAGCACAATGATGAAGACGCAAAGAAACGAGCCATCGAAGTGCTCAAAGACATTGAAGTAGTAGACAAAGAACTATTCCTGCAGAGCCCTGAGATTCAGGGAGCATTGAGGCAAGCACAACAAGGTAAGAAAATTGAATTAACCAGTGCTGTTTCTGAAGCCTTTACCGGCTCTGCTCTGGGAACGTTAGCCAATGCAAATCAGGGCTCAATGGCCGACTTGTTCTTTCCCGGTGTACAACCTGGTCTGACAGCTGCATTGCGTCCGACTGGTACCACCCCTTCGGACATCCCGTTTGCAGGTCCGGTTCTGTTCGGCGATAAAAAGAAACCGGAAGAAGCTGTGGTTCGGCAACTAGCTCAGGCTTATTTGAGCAACCCCGAAGCGACACAACGCGCTATCGATCAGCAAGTAAAAGCCGGGCAGGGCGGATTGAGAGAATACGGCAGTGACGCCGCGGCAGTGGCAGCTGGATGGCTCACCAAATACGGTGTGCAAAGAGCTCTTACAAAAGCGCCCGGTTGGGGCAAAGTAGCAGGACTCGGACTTGGTCTGGCGACAGCCGGTCTCACCAAAGACTATCTCGCTGACGGAGAACTCGGCACCGGCACAGACTGGCTACGCGGTAGCGCTATGTTCGGCGGTAGCGTGCTTCTTGTGAAAGGATTGGGTCTCAACGGATCACGTCAAGTATTGAGCGAAGGCACCACCACTGGTATCGGTACACGATTCGGAGTTGAAGGACTTGCTGGTAAAACCGGGTCGCAACTTTCAGAAGCTCTTCTAAAATCTGAAGTTGCTGCGGGATCAAGATGGTACCGTGGACTGCAATACATCAATCCGTCAACCTATACCGGCATGACGTGGGGCGGACGATATGTCGGCTTCGGTGGAGAACGAACTGCCGCAGCGCTTGCTGATGGTACGCTGAGTTTCGCCGGATATAACGCAAGGCGAGCAGTCGGTAATTTAGGAAACACGTTTGGAATGGCTTACGCCTTCGGCGCCGGCAGAGAAGGTCTGTACATCGGCACGGGCCAGAAGATGGCAGATGGAACGCCGCACACGCTTGAATCTGCTCTTGCGCAAATGAACACCTCCGGTTTACAGTCAGGGTTGACAGCAAGCATTGTTATGCCGATTGCCGGTAGTACGTTTAGATGGCTACCAATGGGAAGCAGGGTTATTGATGGTACAGCCGGTCTGGCCACCAGAATTGCACCGCAAGCCGCACCGATGATTGGTCGAGTCGCTCTTGTGGGAACAGGTCCTGCTCTGCAGCAGTTAGATCACTTCAACAATGCCAACCGCCTGCAGGATCTTTCCCTGAAGGCTAAAACTCTGGCAGACGAAGCGAAACAGAAAGCTGAAGAAGAACTGAAGAAGAGAGCGGAAGGCCCAAAAACCCCGGCTAAGAAATAAGGTCCGATTTCGAACATTAAATTCTAAAGCAGGGGCATCCGTCCCTGCTTTGGCCTGGACTGCACGATCATCGAAACTCGCTGTACACGGGCGTGTCTAGTATCGCTCTAACCTGTATAGATTCATATGTGCCGTATACGGGCATAATGGTTAGGGAACTAGGATATCGGGTTATGGGCGTACACGAAAAAACCTCGCCGAACGGCGACAATCCTTTCAAGGCGCCTCAAAAGGATACGCCGGCTCCAAAGGAACAGGATAAAAAATTCACCTTTACCTCCGTCATGGACAATCTGTCTCCTGACGGCATCGCTGATGTGGCCCACTTTGGTGCCGACGGAAGCATTCCTGAGGTTGTGCCTCTTCTGGAAGATCGGTCCGCAGACTCGGGAGAGATCTTCGAAGAGGTTGAAGACGGGAACGAGCAAAAAGCTACCGTTGTTGTTGATACTTCTTCCAATGCAGAAGTCCGCAACGTTGTTGCCGATATCCAAAAAACCAATAATCTCTTGATGCGATTGTACGAACCCGCAGAAGATGGTGGGCTAGACCTCAAAACGGGCACGCTTCCAGATGGACGGGGAGGCGAAATTTCTATTGAAGATCTGCACGCTCAATTAGTGGATCAACTGAGTCTTTCTTATGAACACTCGGTGATGCTGGCGGAGAAGAACACGGTTCCTGAGAATGCAATTAATGCCACCATGATCGGTTTGCAACGAGAAACCGAATATCATCGTGACGGCGTGCAATCCGTAGTTGAATTACTTACGGAAGTGGGCATATTCGGTCCTGATCTCCCGGCCACTCCCGAAATAGTTACTGCCGTTCTGGCGCAAGATATCGAGATGGATTCTCTAATCAAAGAGAAGTTCGAGGACCTTGCTCATCACTATGATCAATTGAACAAATTGGAAGAACAGCGCTCCAGCCTCAAATTATTTCAAGATGCGCCATCAATAACGCACCTTGAGTACGGGCAGTTTTTGCAAAAATTTGGCATGCCTAATGCAGCTAAAGAGCACTATGATTTGGCGTTGAGAAGTTCTCCACGAGCTGCTCGCTCGGAGAAGGTACAGACGCTGGGCAAAGACATAAAACAAGATCAAGAAGAGTATCTCAGAGAAGAAATTACGGACCGATACATCAAGAATAAGGAAAATCCATTTGAACTGATCAAGTTGGCGAAAGAACGCTTGAACGAGAACGATTCGGTGGGAGCAAAGCAGGCCCTTGAAACAGCCAGGGAGTTGGCAAAGAATATTAGACCGGAAGACGTCGATCGAGATATCCAGCGAGTTACAGAAGACGGAAAATTTGATCTCGCTCAATTGGCTGCGAAATTAGAGTATAGAAAGCAAAATGGCACCATAACTCCCGGTCAGATTCTCATGCTCGCGGAGCGCGAACGCAGGCTTGAATATGATGTTGAAGTCCTCAATAACTACAAGCTAGTTAAAGCAAAAACAGACATGGCTTATGCAAGCTTTCTTCTCAATGAAGATCCAGCCAAGAACACCGAACGCAATCGCAAGCAAGCCCTGGAAGTGCTTCTAAGCGTGCGTTACGACAAACTTGGTCGAGTGGCTGCAGCGCAGGAAGCTGAGGCATTCGACGCCAACATAGAGAAAGCATTGCAAGGTACCAACGGGAATCAGGTCGCGCTGGAAGCCTTCGGGCAAGCAATGAAAAAGTTTTCGCAGCTCAAAGAATCAGCAGCAGATCATGCCAAAAGTGGTGACAGCAACAAAGCCGTGGCACAGGCTCTGGAAGCTGCCCGCACTCAAGCAGAGCTGGCCAGGCAACTGGCGGAACGTATTGACCGAAAGATGGCAGATAGAAATCAGAAAGATATTCAAGACCAGCTGCAAAGGCAAATTGAAATTGAAATGGGCAGGTCGGAAGAAGAGCGCGACGAAGGCAAGATACTGCTACTGAAAGAGATTGCTAAACCTCCATCAGAACAGAGTAAAGAAGTTGTGGAGCTTCTGCTCGAAAATTTCAAGCCGCGAGACGAGCGCGATGAGGAGCAAATTTCGCTCTTGGAGAGCGTAATCAAAGACAAAGATTCTCTCTCCGATATTCTCTCTTACTATACTGTCCTGACTCGAATGGAATTTCAAAAGCAAGCACTGAATCAGGCTCGGCTTGCGGTAATTGAAATTGACGTGGCATTTGGCAAAGGCGACAATCATCCATATACCAAAGACATAGAAAACGATCCGTACGGATCCGGATTCACCGAAAATCTGGGGCAAACACCTGAAGGCAAGGATATCTGGGAACAGGTTAAAGACAGCACCCGTGATCTTGATTGGTACGAAAGTGCCTGCCAATGGTTTAAGGGCAATGCAAAAGATGAGACGATCGCGATTGCATCGGGAGCGGGAGGATTTACTGTGGGCACTGCGGTTGCCGGGCTAACCTGCTGGTCGGGACCGGGTGCAGTCATCGCCGGCGGTGCCTCCGGTTTCGCCACCGGTGCTGTAATCGGATCGATGCTGCATTCATCGTTAGGAGACACTGTTTCACCAACTAGCATCGCTTTCAATGGCCTCGATGGATTGAGCGATGGTTTGGCGGGCGCAGCGCGCAACTTAGCCATGAGGAGTGGTGCCCTGGCACTGGAAAGATGGACCGGTCGAGCGATGATACAAGGCGCCGGTGAAACGCTGGAAGCGTTTAAAACGGCAGGGGTGGCAGACAAATTACGAATAGCCGCCGGTAGCCGGTTCGGCTCAGCCATGCTTGGTTCAACGGCCAGCTCAGCAGGTTATAGATTTGGTCACGAAGGTGTCAATTACTATGAAGGGAAGCACCATGGCTTCAATGATTACATCAGTAGCGCTTCAACCAGAGTAATGAGCGATATTCCCGGTACTACAGCCTCTGTGATGTTGACGACCGGTTTAGACAAATTTGTACCGGTCCCTGCTGTGGGACCTCGTGTCCAGGCTTTCAACGAGTACATGGCGGCTGGTCCCATTTCCATTCAATTGCGCGGCGACAGCTATCATCGACCTGCCTTTCAGCGAGAGACTTTGCCCGAGCTCCATGTATCAGAAGCGTCCGAGAAGTTGTAATTTAATGAAGTAGCACCGCCGCCAGCTTTCCACTTGGCGGCGGGCATGACCTATACTAGGGGCATGCCCGAGCTGTCAATAATAATTCCAGCCTACAATGAAGAAAGCCGGCTGCCTGGCACACTGGAGTCTGTTTCAAGATTCCTGCAGGAGCACGGTAAGTCTTATGAGATCGTAGTTGTGGACGATGGAAGTCATGATGCCACCGCCGACGTGGTGCAAAATTATTGTGCCAATCACTCAGAAGTAAGATTGGTATCATATCAGCCGAATAGGGGGAAAGGATTCGCCGTGCGGACAGGAATGTTAGCCGCGCGAGGCGACCTGTTGCTTATGAATGATGCAGATGGTAGTTCACCCATAGAGGAGATTGTGCGCCTTGAAGATGCCATTGCATATGGTGCGGATATAGCCTTTGGTTCACGGGCGAAACCGGACGCGACTCGAACTGTTCAGGCACAAGCTCATCGAAAATTTATTGGAAATACCTTTAACTTCATCGTTCAAAGTCTGTTATTGCCGGGTCTTTATGACACACAATGCGGCTTCAAGATGTTTAAGCGCTCGGCAGCCCGCGACATCTTTTCCGTTAACAGAATCAATGGATTCGGCTTTGATGTGGAAGTACTGTATATTGGCCGCAAGCGCGGATACAAGATCACTGAAGTGGCAATCAACTGGGCAAACGTCGAGGGATCCAAAGTTAACGTCTTAATCGATTCTCCCAAAATGTTCCTTGAGGTATTGAAGGTCACGTTTGCCTCGTGGGTGGGCATGTATAAACCACAGAAGAGACCGCGCCTCCCGGGTGAAGGGCTTATAGGGGTATCGGATCGTGACCGAGACGACTCAACCGGCTAGCAGCAGTTGGCTTCCAAGCGTTGGAGACCTCCTTTTTCTGCTGGTTCTTTATCTAATTTTAGTTTGCTTGCCCAATTTTATATTTGGTGATGGATCTACCGGCTGGCACCTTGTAACGGGGCACTACATCCTTCAGAACGGTCATGTACCGGCAACGGATCTGATCTCTTACACCTTTCCGAACAAGCCCTGGGTTGCTTACGAATGGTTGTTTGACGTTTTCATTGCCGCCCTCGATCAAATTGGCGGATTGCGGCTGGTCGCAGTGGCTTGTTGCAGCGCCATTGCTGGAATCATTTTGTTGGTGTATCAGGATTGCAGACGTGGCGGATGTCACTACGGATTGACGTTGTTTCTCTGTGTATTGGGTACTTTTGTTTCTGCAATTCACTGGCTTGCACGGCCGCATCTGGTGACATTATTTTGCGTGTATATTTATGCGCGAGTGTTGTGGCGATTCTTCAATGCCGAGATCAGCGCCAAGAGGCTGTGGCTCTGGCTCGGATTGACCATGCTGGTTTGGGTTAATAGCCATCCGGCGTTCTTAATGGGATTTGCAATACTGTTCATTTACTGGTTTTGCGATTTGTTTGTCTGGTGCGGGCTGGCTGACGGCGAGCTGAAGACTCGCGTGGGAAATCGACTGAAGGCGATCACCATCGGTGGTGCAATTGCAGCGGTGGCTAGCCTGATCAATCCCTACGGCTTCAAGCTTCACGAATACATTTTGCACTATCTCAATCAGACCGGGGTGATTTCACAGACTGATGAGTTTGCCTCGCCAACATTTCATGGTCAGCTACAACCAACGTGCCTTGAGCTGCTGTTTTTCTTCCTGGCCACCGGGCTTGTAATGACCAAAGTAAAGCCGGCGCTTCCAAGACTAATGACTTCGCTGGCGTTCGCCCATCTCACTCTGGCGAGTTTGCGGAATATGCCGTTATTTGTTGTGGTGGGGCTACCATTCATCGGTGAGCTGTGGGGACAAGCAAGAGTCTCTGATCTCTTGGGCACCACGGGCATTGAAGGTAACAAGATTGTCAATTTCATCATGAAGAGTTTCCGGGCAAACGCCGAGACTGTTAATGAAATTGAGACCATTTGCAATCGCCATGTTTTGCCGATACTCGTAGTGGCAGTGCTGGCTTTGTCATGCTTCCAGAACGGCAAACTTTTCGGCGTGGAACTGGTGCGGTCGAGATTCAGCCCGAAGGATAAGCCCACTGAAGTGACATTAGATGCAATCAAGAAATACGGTTTGGACCCGAACCGCGGATTCAATCTGGATAACTGGGGTGGCTTCATCCGATACAAAGCCGGCTATCGAGTTTTCATAGATGACCGGGTTGATTTTTACGGACAAGACTTTTATTTTGACTATGGCGACATGGCCAGGGTCACTCCCAACTGGAAGACATTGATGGACAAGTACAAGATCCAGTGGGTCCTCTTTCCCAGGAACGGTATCATAATTACCAGGCTGAAAACCGAGCCCGGCTGGAAATTGCTGGCTCAAGACGAGTGCAGTGTTCTGTATGTTCGCACGGACTTTTTGCCTGCAGGCTCACCTGCGATCGCGGCACCGAATCTAGTACCATACGTTCCGCCACCCGAATCCGGGGCACCCGGTGCGAGCACGTCGCCGCCATCCGGGGCTGTACCAGGTACAGCGCCAACGTCAGGAGGAGCTGCACCTGCCGGGGCGACCACAGCAATATCGGGCACCGCACCTGGCTCACCGCCAGCTTCAGGAGCTACCCCCCGGGCGGCGACGACAGCACCAGGGGCCGCATCAGGCACAACCTCACCCTCAGCGAATGCACCGGCGACGCCGCCATCCGGGACGACAGCTGCACCAGGTGCAAGTTCGACGCCATAGGCGGATACACCTGGCGCAAGCTCGAACAACCCGGCATCAGAGCTCGGCTGATAGCAGACTGAGGAGACCGAACGCACGATAAGGGTCCGCATCAGCAGACCGGATAATAGCTACCTATCACCAGGTTGTAGAGCAAGTACAATTGATTACTTCGCCATTTGGAACCCGCACACAATGCTAGAAACTTCGTCTCATTTTGGGAGGCTAAACTCATGAAAGTGGATCTTGTAACACTAGCCTGTCTCCTCTTTGCGGTCTTACTTACGTGTGGTGTCTTCTGCGCTGCGTCAAAAAGCGAGGAAGCCTCCAATAAACCAATCAAGATTGGTGCAGTGTTGCCGTTTTCCGGAGCAGTTGCGCTATATGGTTTGCAGGCAAAACTTGGGCTTGATCTTGCGGTGCAAGAAATAAATGCTTCAGGCGGCATTCTTGGTCATCCGTTGCAGATCATTTACGAGGACGACAAGACCTTGGAGGCAGAAGCACAGAAAGCGACGCGAAAGTTGATTGAAACAGACGGGGTTCTGGCTGTGGTCGGGCCTATCACATCTCAGAACTTACTTGCCATCGAGGCGACCATTGAGACGTTGAAGACGCCTCTCCTCTATGCCACCAATTATGAGGGCGGTGCTTGTAGTCGTTACATCTTTTCGTTTAGCACTGTTCCCAATCAGGAGCTATCAGCGTTGCTCCCCTACATGAGCAAGACATTCGGCAACAGTTATTTTTTGCTCGGAGCAGACCATACCTGGCCTCATAAGATGTTCGATGCCGTTGAACCCATTGTCTCTGGCCTGGGTGGGCAAATTGTCGGCAAGGAATTTATCACAGGTTCCGAGAAGGATTTTGCGCCTGTAATCGGGCGAATAGCTTCATCGAAGGCTAAGATTCTGGTGTTTGCCTTCAAAGGACCAGCCTTGCAGAGCTTCATTCGGCAGGCCCGGGTCCTTGGACTCATGAAGAGTACCGCAATTGCCTTCCTCGGAATGTCTGAAACCGATTTGCCTGTTATCGGCAAGCAGCAGAACATGTTTGTCGCGGTGCCGTTTGTTGCCACAGATAACAAGCCAACGATAAAGAAGTTTGTCGCTGAAGTAAAGAAGAGTGGAGGCCCCAAGGTCACCGTTTCCAATTATGTGATGACACACTACAATGCCCTTCTAGCGCTGAAAGCTGCGCTAACAAAGTCTGGCAAAATTGAAAAGGAAGCTCTGATCGATGCGCTGGAAGGGTTGCAGATCGATACACCCACAGGTGCATTGACGATCGGCAAGAATCATCATGTGACGATGAACATGTTTCTGGCCAGGACCAAAGGGGATCAACTGGTCACAGTGAGGTCTCTCGGCGAAATCGCACCAGAGCCAGGTTTCAAGTGTGCTCCTGCCCAATGAAACTCTGGAAAGGATCTGAGTTTCGATCTCTAGTCATATGAAGTGATAAGATTTGTCGGTTATGGAGCAGAATCTACACGGAGCCAAACAATTTGAAAGCGATGGCTTCATCGTTTTCAAGTCGGTTGTACCTCCTGAGCAAATCGAGATGTTGATCAGCGCAATAGAGTCCGCCCGCCAGGAAGTGGAGTCACCAGGTTTGCGCAATTTGCTAAATCGTAGTGCTGCGGTGAAAATATTCGCTAGCTCAAGTGTGTCGTTCAAGATTGCCGAGCAAATTCTAGGCGCTACACCTGTGCCAGTAAGGGCAATCCTGTTCGACAAGACGCCTGCCGCAAATTGGTATGTGACCTGGCATCAAGACTTGAGCATCCCCGTCACGAACAAAGTTGATGTCACAGGCTATGGTCCCTGGTCAACCAAGGATGGCATTTTGCACGTGCAACCGCCCGCCGAAATTCTGGAGAGAATGGTTTCGTTGCGAATCCATCTGGACGAATGCTCAGACAACAATGGTGCAATTAAGTTCATCGCGGGCTCTCATCTGGGTGGAATCCTCGATCCTGAGCACACTGCACAGTGGCGCGATCATCATGATGCAGTTGTTTGCCCCGCACGTCGCGGTGACATCATAGCTATGCGCCCTTTAGTTCTGCACAGCTCTTCAATGTCTGAAGCTCCAGATCACCGACGAGTTCTGCATCTAGAGTATGCCAGTGCGGATCTGCCTGCAGGAATGGAATGGGCAGAGGCATGAATTCGAATATTATTTTTCGACCGTCTTACCGCAGTTTCTCATTCTTCCAGCCATAATCACATACTGGCCTGAATTGAAATCAAATTCGTCTACAATTCGCATTCCCAACTTCTCGTGCGCTTTTATAGAGCGAGGATTGTCCAATGATACAAAGACTGTCGCCAATTCGTACTGAAGTGGAGCCGTAGTGTCGAGACATTCATACAGCATTTTGAGGATACCCTGTCCTCGTAGAGCCGCATCAATGCATACCGGACCCGAGATACAGGCGCACCAGTCGGACAGCGGCTTGGAGTCGTAGATAGCGCGAGGGAACCTATCGATCATCGCCTTCGGAAGAGCAAATGATGTATTGAATTGCACGCTGCTTGCGCAGAGGAAAGCCCGAACGACGTTCTCTTGCACGCCCACTATCACAG
>JAKFUT010000387.1 GCA_021732565.1 Candidatus Obscuribacterales bacterium | reverse complement strand
TAGATGATCGTTGCTCACAAGTAACTCCATCCCCGACCGCGCAATGAGCGAATCCTACGGAAAAAAACCGACATTTGGTTGACAGAAATGTCCAGGCTATAGCATGTTAAACTGGTCACAAAGGGAATGCAAGGTGCTGCCATGATTAAAGTGCTTTTAGTATGTCTGGGACTGATTGTGCTTCTTTTTGTGGCGCTCAGTGTGTTTCTTGTCAATAATCCGCAGTTGCTTCAGAACGCGTTTGAAGACATATCATCCGGGTTAAATAATGGTGATGATCCTAGAGAAACGTGTAATGTGCATTTGATTGAGCATGAGCAACAACTGAAATTAGCAGATTTGTCCGAACTGTATGAAAAGCCCGTTCCGCTGGATATGGAGCACTTTTGCGATGCCAGACTTAAAGCGACTGCAAAATACTTGCTTGAGCTTCGGAAGGGTATTGACCTTGAAAAAGAAGATTATCATCCCCTTCTCAAGTACGCAACACCAAATAAGAATCAAAGTAGCGAACCTCCAATTTTGTTTGTCTCAGATACAAGCTTAATTGAGTACGATTCACTTGAGAAGATCGAAAAGTTGTTACGCGAAACTCCGGCTGCACTTCCGAATGCCGACGGGGTGCATTGGAATTTTGTTTTTGGTGGTGGAGTCCCGCATGTAGCGAAATTCGACTTCATTCAAGAGTATAAAAACTCCTATCCGAAGTATGCCGACCCTGCAAATTATAAGCAGCATGTTCAGTAAAAACCAACCACGCAGAGCTGGCAATCTCGACGGCGTCCTAGCACCGTCACTGGTGTAAGGACATTTCCCGATGCGGGCATTGTCTCTGCAAGTGGCGGGAGTAGGACACCCCTATCAGGAAAATGCAATCTACCGTCATGTCAGGTGTGTGTGATCTCCTTTAGCAGTAGCTAAAAAACTGCGTCCGATATAAGCGACCCACTCAAATTTCAACAGAAGCTTAAATGATCAAGTTAACTAGCCCTACTGTTCCGCTACTGTTCCGCTGAACACCTGTGTTGTTTCAATCGTCGTTCTCGAACAACAAAACTGATGTCGGGCTCACCAATTCCCACACTTTCTTCGCCCCCAATTAATTGCTCAACTTAACTAGCCCTACTGTTCCGCTACTGTCCCGCTGAACACCTGTGTTGTTTCAATCGTCGTTCTCGAACAACAACACTGATACCGGGCTCACCAATATTTCCAAAGTACTCGCACGAATTTCAGCCGGCGACGCGACAGGGCTCGATGGTCGAACATCCACTTCTAATGATGATTCGCACGGTCAACCGTCGAATCACATTGGCACCGCTACTTGTGATGTTTCCCAGCCAGATCTTTCATTATTCCGCCCACACCATCGACCTGGTATTTGGTCATCTCTCTTGCACTCGGCTGGCGAATCTCTCCGCTGACTGAATCAAACACGAGCATGTTAACAGTTCGCAGATCAGGAAATCTCTTCTGCATATCTATGCTGAGAATTCCCTCTTTTCGGGAAGCGGCAAGTTGCAGCCAATTTGAAACTGCACCGGACGGCATGGCAATATTAAGCTCAATGTGATCGGAAAATCCTGATGCTGCGCCGGTGCCATAAACTCCCAATCGAGCAATTACCTGATTATTTACCACCTTGTGGAACCAAAAGTGGTTGAGGAATCGATCATTGAGATATGCACTTCCATTGCCGAAACCAACCAAGGGCGTGCTATCCAGAAGCTGGCGAAAACTTGCCAGCGAATTGAAGTCGGCGTCTCCCAGCGCCCGAATGAACCGATGATTTCGAGCCATTGACTGAATTACTTTTTTGCTTCCGAGTAAGTCTGTTAGTTCCAATCTTGCCGGCAATCTTTGAATTTAAGCTTACGATACTGGCGAGATCTTGAGGGTTTCGCAGATCAAATGTCACAAATGAACGATCATTGCCCGGATTCGCGGAGTCAGGATTGCCATTGACGTAGGGGGCGCAGGAAGTGGTGCATTCCAGGCTCAAATATGGTCCCACCAGCGATTTTATTTGAAGATTTTGGAAGTAAAAGTAATCTTGAGCTTGTCTTTTCGCGCCTGGCTTTATGCCGCTCTGAGCAATGAATCGTTTCCTTCCAAAATCCTTTGCTGAGAAAACAATGTTTCCTTTCGGTGAACGGCAGACTATATCGTCTTCGTTCCATATTACGTTAAACCCTGCGCTAATTCCTCTAAAGACAGAGGAGCGGGCCTCTTTGACTTTCGGCAAGGGGTTGCTTGCCAGCGCATGAGGTGCATAAAGAGTCGCAAGTAAAATTGACCATACGAGCACCATCCAATTTCCGGAGCAATGTTTGTCCATCGAGCAATCATCCTCACTGGTGAATGTATGTGTCAATTCTATGGTTTAACAGTGGAACTTCAAATAAGACCGCGTAAGACCTCGGTTAAGCTTTAGTGATCCGAAGACCTACATCTCAATTGGTGTTGCAACCGCATAACGCTGCGAAGGAGGTTAGGCAATTTCGCCGCATTGCGCTACTTCTTGCCCGAGCGCTTCGCTGCAAATAGCCAAAAAAGATCGATCAAACGATGGTCGAATGCGGGGAATGATCTTGCCGGGCTCGCATATTAGTGCAAATTTGGTGATGCCTGCCCCGGGAATTGCGATTCGCTCATTGCCCCAGCCTCCCGCCGCCATTACCCACGTTCCAATCACGGCACACGGATCAAACGTTTTGCCGCAAGTACATTCGTTCGCTAGCCGTTGACAGTAATTAAGCAATCGCGGAACACTCAGGTCGAGGCTTTCACCACACGAGCAATGAATCTCCGGAGTGCACAAAATCTCGTCGAGACCATATTTTTGAAAATTCTGAGTTATGGCCAGCGTTAAATCACCATGGGCATAAGAGATATCATCTTTGGTATAACTCGGCGTCAGTGGATGCCTCAGCTTGAGCGCATCCCGATCCGCGGACGATATGGACCAGCTCAGCCTCAAGTCATGATATTCAAACTGTGAAAACCATTGAGGATCCGGTGGATATCTAAGAAATGGTACTCGGTTACTGCGCCGCTTGAGCGGATATTCGTAAGTATCTCCCCAGTTCTCGCCATCGTAAGATCTTCCGCTGAGCCACCATGAAGAAGCCCTCTTCTTGCCCTCGATTGGTGGCGGCAAAAACTGCGCATCCACCAATGCTTCCACAAGCCTCGACAATGCATCCGCCGAAGGAACAAACGATCGATCTTCGGGAAACAAGAAATGAGTGTATTCAACTCCCATCTTTCAGTCTCCTGGTGTAAATTCTTTAACCACGTCTCTCCTGGTTGTCCTCATACAAATTCGCTTGTTCCAACCCCGATATTACTCGTGCTTCTCGTTTAACCGTTCACCCCTCCGAATCAGACAAGGCCTCGGACTTCAGAAATTTCAGAACATCGCTGCGACAGCGTCGACCGCCCGTTGTTCTTTGCTATCGTCCACGACCAGGACGAATCTGTCTGGTGAGCCTGCTTTGCTTGAATAGCGACATCCGTTGCTGAAGATAATTGCTAAGTACAACGTCCTGCCCGGCAATTCTATTTGTTGGGACAAGACACCAAATCCGGCAATGAATGAGCACGTCAATCAGTGACTTAGAACGGCGTTTGATGAACAGTTCTTGATGTCTGTGATCGCTCTCGACAAGGACACGTCCGCTCGTCTACTCATGTCCTTCATGTCTGGAAACCAGGAAACAGTCGCGTTTTTTATATGTAGTAGGCCCAAGCCGGAATTGGCGCTGGTGTAGCTGCCGCCAGGTGTTTTGCGAACGAAGATCAATTGCCTTCCCGCCTCAAGGGTACAGTCTGGTACGCAGAGCTTGGTATTGAGCCGTCCCACTAGTTCAAGGCTTTTTTCATTGGAGCCTTTGAGAATCTGCTCTATCTTGGCTTGAGCTCTCTGGGTGTAAACCACATCCCCGCTTCTTGTATCTTTTTCCTCAACCGATGGAATGTCTACCACCGCGATAACTTCTGCAAATTGGATCATTTCCGTCGGGCTCAAAAATCGAAAACGAGCATCGCTGCTCTGTGGGCAGCTCAGTACGAACGCTGCGGCTAGTGTCGTTAGTGCCAGTATCTTGGTCATTCGCTTCGATATCCTCCAATCGTCCGGCGTAGTGTATCTCAATTTGGTTGATACTTATACTCTGTTTGCACACTTTTCACGACCACTAAAGTAAGAGCCTCTTCTTGTAGAGCGCCAGACCTGAGAAAGGCTCTCCATGAACGCATTCAAGGTGATACAAGCTTTCGCGATCGACTGTCAAGGTTCCGAGCCTGGCAACATGAGTGACAAAGCACTGCGCGAAGTCTTTCAGCGCCGGGACGAGTTCGGCGTTGTCCGAACCTCAGACAAACCACCCGCAACTCCCTTCGGCATCGGTAATCCATACTCGCGGGCCTCATTGGTGAACGCACGCTCGCGGGACTTAAGCCAGTCTTTCAAAACGCCTAATCCATCTCCTGGCTATGTTCGGTGCAGTGATCGGTGCACGTGTTGGTATCCGACCGAAGCAGAAGGATGATTGGACGGTGATAGGCGAAACAGGTTCGAACTGTCTCAGTCATCATCTCTCTCATCTCCTCGCCAAATTTAATCCGCGTGTCTCGCCTCCTCACTCCTCCAATTGAAACAATGGCTACTCCTCACAGCTCGCGATTCTTCGTTGTGTGATTCTGCAAAGTCAGCTGTGACGGTGGCACATCTTGGCTCGATTGAAATAACCATTCCCCCGATTGGAGGGAGACGCCCTACTAGCATGCTTGCACCGGGTCTGGTATTACTATGTCAAGACTTATTTAACAGCACGGAGTACCGCAAGTGGCAAAGCTTGTAGCATACGCGCGCGTCAGCACGGACCCGCAACGAGAGAACACTAGCCTGTCATGGCAACGCGAGCGCATCGAGGCATACTGCAAGTTTGCGGGACACGAGCTTGTGTCATTCGTGGAGGAGGTCGAGTCTGCCTCCGGTAAGACGAGGCGCCCCTTGCTGGATGCCGCGCTTAAGAAGGCACAGAGCGCAGAGGCTGACGGGTTCATTTGTGCGAAGCTCGATCGGTTGGCTCCGAATACTAAGCAGGGTCTCGACATTGCCACTGACTTGAGGCAGGGCGGCAAGCAGCTTGTGATTGTCGACCTGAACCTTGATACCAGCACGCCTATCGGTCAATGCATTTACACCGTGCTGTTGTCGTTCGCACAGCTCGAGCGAGACACGATTGTTGAGCGGATCATGGCCGGCAAAGAGAAAGTTCGAAGCCTACCGGCATCGTCAGATAGACCTGGTGTGCAATATCTTTGGCTTCCTCATCACTGAGTTCGCTGGCGACAATCGGCTTGCCTTCCCGTGAGTCTTTGCTCTTGATAATCCTGCGTCCCGCCATGCTCATTTCACTCCGCTCAGCTCAGTTTCGGTCGCCTTACTACAGGCAATCGTAACAAAGTCGGGCGGTTGTGGCAAGGCAGTCAGTAGTCCGTGAGTCCGTGCTGTTGAGCTTGATAATTAAGGGCAATACGGGTAAATTAAAGGAGATAGCGTCTGTCTTATCCGAAGGCTTTAGTTC
This sequence comes from Candidatus Obscuribacterales bacterium, assembly GCA_021732565.1. Lineage (GTDB taxonomy): Bacteria > Cyanobacteriota > Vampirovibrionia > Obscuribacterales > Obscuribacteraceae > JAKFUT01. The sequence continues at coordinate 13,784 of JAKFUT010000387.1, read as the reverse complement.
CACTAGGGTCAGCTCCGAAAGGACTAGGTGAGATGGGCGCTTCATCATTTTGCTGATCTGGGGATGTAATCGGGATTCCGCTCATTTGCCTTCGGAACGAAGAGCCAGTGCCTATACGGTGCCGTCCATCTGAATTCAACCTCGGGATTCACTGCTGTGTTTACTCCGGGGTTAAATTGATAGCCAGGATAAAGCAGTTTTATTTGGTCGTAGATATGCTGATACACATGTTCTTTCGCTCTGGTTCTCTTGCCGCGACGATACTTCCCTTCGGGTTTCTTCTCAAATTCACCGTTCAGCTTGGCCTGCATGCACCCGAGAACAATACCGATGCACTGTGGAAGCTCGTGCGCTTTCGAGTCAACGGAACTTGTCAACAACAGTGAGACACTTTTCAGTTTCAGTTTAGAGTAAGACTTGCGATCGTGACTTGACAGCCTGTAACAGACACTCATTTTAGACGACTGCGCAGCGTGGTCCTTTGTTGCTGCATGACCATAATGATTCAACCTCCCTTCGGTCGGCGGCGTTGAATTGTTCACGGAACTGGTAAAAGCGCGGCTCAACGCCGCGGTTAGGCTTTTAAAAATTTTCTTCTTGCTGCTTTCGAGCGCACACCGAATGTGATACTGCTATCAGACAATTGAGCGTCGCCCTAGGCACCGCTTGTGGTGGCAAGGATTATCGACTCACATTCCGTTATGGTGGGTGGATTGATCCATGCCGCTACCGGCAGACTGAGGGTTTCGGGCATTCCATTTACGAACCTTTCGGGATGCAACTGGTATGCCCTATTCAAAACAGCTTGTCGATTTCTGTTGCATTCCTCTGCCGTCCCGTAATGCACTGCTGCTGGTGTCATTAATGCGATACCACTATGGTAATGGTGGTTGTTGTACCAATCAAAAAAATGACGACAGAATTCTCGAGTGTCCTCAATGCTTCCAAACCGGTCGGGGAATGTGGGGCAATACTTTAGCGTTTTGAAGTGCGCTTCGGAATATGGATTATCGTTGCTCACATGAGGTCGGCTCGACGATTTTGTAATGCCCAGATCAGCCATCAATTGTGCCACCACTTTTGACTTCATTGCTGCTCCCCTGTCGGAGTGAATGACGAGATCGTGCTCCGGCTCAATCGCCTGCCGCCAGCAGGTTTCTGTAATTAGTGCTTCAGCTAACTCGCCACTTTCTCGCGACGAAACCATCCATCCAGTCACCATGCGACTGTAGATATCAATGATCACATACAGGTGGTAATGATTCCATTTTTCCGGCCCTCGAAGTTTTGTTATGTCCCAGGTCCAGACTTGGTTTGGGGCTTCCGCAAGTAATTCTGGTTTTTTGTAATTTGGGTGACGAAGCAGATCACGCCGTTCCTTCACTTCGCGATTATCGTCCAGGATCCGATACATTGTGCGAATCGAGCAAAGATAGCGATCTTCGTCCAGGAGGGTAGCGTATATCTGCGAAGGCGATTTATCTACGAATCGGTCCTCGTGCATAACCTCCAATACTTCTTCTCGCTGTTCTTCAGTCAAAGCCCGAGGAGACAGAGAGCGAGGCGCTTTAGGCGCCTCGCTCTCTCGTTCTTTACACATGCGATAATATGTTGATCTCGGTAGCCCAACTGACTCGCAGGCGGATTCAACATTTAGTTCAGGCGTAGCGGCCGCTATTGCAGCGGCTATTCCTCTTCGCTGTTCTCCAGGGTGATGCCAAGAACGCTCGAGATTTTTTTTGCAACTCGATGATCGCATTCGCCTGCTTGAGTTGTTTCTGCAAGCGTGCATTTTCTCCCTGAAGTTTCTTATTCTCGCTCAGCAACGGATCTGCCTTGGGTCCTCGTTTCTTCGGTTCTAGCGCCTTCAGAGCGGCCTCCTCGGCCCATTTTTTTAATTGAGATGCGTGTAGAGGCCTTCACGTCTTAGCAGTGCTGCTACTTGCCCTTTTGAAGAGGCCGCGGCCTCCTTCAAGATTCTCTTCTTATATGCTGCTGTTAACGTGCGGCGGCTCGCCCGTTCTACTACTTCCGTCTCACCTGCCACCGTCGGTGATGGCGCAGTTTGTTCGACCTTCGACGAGTTTGATAAATCTTCTTTCCACTCAGGATGCACTGGTCGCAGCCGATGGAACCAATAGTAATAACTGTTTTTCTGAACCTTCTTGTCGTTACAGTAAGCCGCCACCCCCGCTGGGTAGCTTCGTGCTTCCTGAATTATCTTGCTCCAGTGTGCCGCTCGTTCTTCTTTTGTTTTGCCCGGTGTACGTTCCATGAGTGCTCCTCTCACGAGCACAGGATGCGTCAATCTGACCGGACGCGCAAGATGCAGAGATCTAGCACGACCAGATACAGAATGTATATCTTTCGCTCGAGATGTGACAGCGGGAGTTAGTTTAAATTCCCGCCGTAAGTTGTCTCAAGCATTATTGGCACAGAGGGGTCCTATCCGAGCATCATCTGAAAGCCATTGTTAAGGTCCAAGGAGTTCCGATAAGAAATACGACTAAGGTTGGAGAACCACAGACAGGCTTCTTCTATAGAACCAGAAGTGAATGTTTTCTGATCTCGAAGGTTGATAGCTTTATGCGTCGGAACCAACCAGAAAAGTCTATTCAAGCGGAACAATATGCTACCGTCCACATCAAACAGGGGCATAGCGGCATTGATCTCGAAATAGGGCTGAACAAGTACGGTGCCCCCTTGTGGAAGTACGACACGTTCACGAATGTAGCAGCACTACCTGTGAGTATCGATCACTTTGGACTGTTGGCCTTAGACAGTTGTAAGTCGTGGAAGCTAAGTGATTCGTCTCGCCGCAAATTAGACGAGGGAGAACCAATTTTATCCATTGGTTATTCGGACTTCGGCTACATCAAATCCGATTTGCCAGCGATAAACGACGACTATCCCATCGTTCGATCCGGAATAATTGCTCGAATTCGCGATACGCTCAGCAAATTTACTGTCTTCTTCATAGACTCCCGCACCATCGATGGGGATGAAGGAGGTCCCACGTTCCTTCATCCCTGGCCGCACACTTACAACTCTGAGTTGATAATAGCCGAGCCTCTGCTGGTCGGTGTTGTTGGGGGGCACCTATTCGTAGACCGACCGGACCGAGATGGCGAGGAAAACGCCAACTTGACGTGGGTTTGCCCAATAGACGTTGTGGAAAAACTGATTACCATCATCTCTTCCGGAGTAGACTCAGCTCCAGCTGTTGAGATAATCACCCGTCTGTAGCAGATTACGGAGGCTGGAGAGACTCCCGATGTTCGGCACTGTTCAACCGACACCACAGCAGCCGATGCGCGTTGACAGAGCGGAGCCATCCATAGAGACTAAGGAAGTTCCTCTAATGCATTTTTTCGTCCTTTCAAGCAGTATGTTAGAGCTAGGTCTAGGGCGGCCACCCGAGCACCGGAGATCCTTCACCGGCGACCTGGCTTCTTTTTCTGAAGGACGCGCTCAAGAAGGAGGGCGCAGTCTTGTCACGCAAATCATCTCGTCCCGGTACGAAGGCTAAATCATCGCCACCTGCGATCGTGTTGCCTAAATGTCCGGTCTCTCACATTAATGACATTCCTGTCTTTGCTGCCGAACGACTCGCATCACGTGAGTCGCTCACTCTACCAGACGCACTGGGGTGGCAAGAGTGCGAACAATTAGTTGGACATCTGCGAAAGCAAGAGAAGGAGGCCATTTCCTTGTGTCGCGCGGAGGATACCCATTCCATCGACGCAGTCATCGATCAGAAGTTTTCCGATGAGGAAAAGAATGCCATGGCTGCGTGGCGTGAGGTACGAAGCATCTTAATAGCTCGGTGCTTAGATGTCTTTCGCCCTCAGCTAGAACCATGGAAGCAGTTTGGCTCGCCCAGGGCAAAACCGCCCAAGGCAAAGGGAAAGACGAAAGCAATTCTCGACTATGAATATGACGAACAAGGACTCTTGATCTGGCTTTCTTTGCAGCTGTTGAAGGATCGCAAGGCACGGTACCACCACCCTGATTGGTACCAACAAATCTCCGGAGCCTATTTCATTTCCCGTTTCGTTCACGGCGCCGATTTTTTTCAACCAAAGGATGGGAGCGACGCCAACAGGAAGAGAAGACGAGCTTTGGAGTCACAGGATCCGGACTATAAATGGTTCTGCGATAACAATCCGAATTATCTTAAATCGTTAGACCTGAGGCATCATTTCAAGGAGTTGGAGGATGCAAAAGACATAATCGTGCATTATAGAAACTGGCAATTATTCCTTGTCGCAAGAGAATGGTCTAACTACACCGACAGAAGAATATTCGAGCTGGTGAAAGAAATGGGGATTGCAGATATGAAACGATGCAAAGAAGACTGCAGTAACGATCGGTTCTATATTGGCAAACCAGATGCCCGCCTCTGCATACTCCTTGACGTTCCCCTGTCAGATTTGCACTGTTTAATCCTGGAAGAATCGCTGAAAACACAACGCTAACAACATCCCTATAAGCGTTATATGACAAAGAAAAGCGAAGACACCTCCTGATGTCAGTGGAACAGCATGGGCTACCCATGAATGTTCTATCTACTAGTAACGCATCACGGAATAATTCCCTCTACGACGTATAAGCTCGAATGTAGGGGAGTAGTTACATGAAGGAACGAATTAGTAGCACTAAAAACGAAAGAGTTCAAAACGGCAGGGCTTGTCCTACCTGTGGTGGTGATGCAACGGGTTGCCCTCTTGTAACAATCACCGCGTTTGCCAAAAGTGTGGGTGCGCAGCCACAAACTGTCAGAGACTGGCTCTGCACAAAGCGTGTTGAGTTACCGCCTTCGATAAAAATCGGCGGAAGACGGTACTTCCGTGCATGCGGAGCTGATTGGTTGATCGCCCGATCCACAGTGGCCCAGTGAAACGGAAGAGCGCCCCGTGGTTTGACAGGGCGCTCTGGCAGATTAGATTAGTGAGGAATCCGGGAAATGGATATCAATAGAATTCTAGAACCACTCGACGGGGTTCGCAAGTCAGGCTCGAATCGATGGACGGCTAGGTGCCCTGTCCATCACGACCAACACGCGTCGCTTTCGATTGCGCTCATCGCCGGCGGCAAAGTTCTTGTGCATTGCCACACGGGTTGTAGTCAGCGTGATGTATGGCGGGCTGTTCGATACGATGAGGGCATGGTCTCAAAACCCTCATTCATAGAGCCTCATACCAGCACATTGACCGAGACACAGGAAAAGGAACGGAGGAGTGCACTCATAAACAATTTGTGGGAAGAACTCAGCATTCCGTTCATCGTAGGAGATGGTAGCCCCGCCGATCTCTATCTGCGTGTGAGCAGGGGGATCGAATTGCGGGCTTATCCAAATAGCTTGAAAATGTGCCTGAGTGCCTGGTACGCCCCGAATAAGTCAGAGATGCCGTGCATCGTTGCCAGGATTGACAGCCGTGACGGCACGATGGTTTCGCTGCATCGAACATATCTGAAGCAAGTTGACGGTCGATGGATCAAGCATAATCGCCGATTGATGCCTTCGCCGACTCCAGGTATCACGCGTGGTGCAGCTGTGAGGCTGTTCGAACCAGTCAATGGTGTACTCGGAATCGCTGAAGGTATCGAAACTGCTCTAGCGGCGCATCTGCTCTTCGATATTCCGGTCTGGGCTGCGTTATCTGCGAACGGCATGAACAACTTCGAGATACCACTAGGAATTCGACACGTCACCGTATTTGGTGATCACGATGCGAGTGGCGTGGGACAGAAGGCATCAGCAACGGCAATGATTCGCCTCTCCGCAAAGAATAACGACATAAGTGTAAGGCGTGAGCTTCCACCAGTTCCCGGTTGCGACTGGGCTGACATACTTCTCCAGCGGAAGGTGCTCTAAATGCAAACCACCGAAGTGAATTTGTTAGTAGCACAGACCCCCGTAGTAGAGAGCAAGAAGCAGGACGACGAGGAGAAGGGTAAGCAGAAACGCAATCAACGAGATTTGCTTCTTGATCTAACAGAAGAATTGGACCTATGGTCAGATGATGACGGCATTGGCTACGCAACGGTTCCAAGGAAGATGACCAACGCCCAGGGCGATACCTCGAGCTGGTTCGAGAACTATCCACTGAAGTCCACCGCGTTTCGTAACTTCCTCACCGGTAGGTTCTATCAGAAGTATTTCGCGGGGTGCGGCGCACAAGCTTTGACCGATGCCATTCTTACACTCCAAGCCAAAGCTCTAGCGGAGGGTCGTAAGTTTCAGCCATCCATACGTGTCACTGGAACTAGAGAAAACCTCTTCATTGATCTCGGCGATGAACACTGGCGGTCAATAGAAGTGACGAGAAGTGGTTGGCAGTACACACAACCACCGATCAGATTCATTCGGACTAAGGGAATGGCACCGCTTGTGGTGCCATTCCCAGAAGGTTCCGTCGAAGACTTGAACAAGCTGCGCTCGCTTCTTGGATTGGATGGTATCAACAACGATTCCATTTGGACCCTGTTGTTGGGATGGGTTATTGGTGCGTTGATGCCGGCGGGACCATATCCTGCATTGGTTTTGGTCGGACCCCAAGGATCCGGTAAGTCCACCTGCGCAAAGGTATTCAGGCGATTGCTCGATCCGTCAACTGTTGAATTGCGGTCGCTTCCAAAAGATGAAAGAGACCTGTTTCTTGCAGCCAAGAACAATCGACTGTTAGTTTTCGATAACTTAAGCGGCTTGTCTAAGCCGATGAGTGACGCTATGTGCAAAATTGCAACTGGCGGAGGCTATGCGACACGAGCGCTATATACCGATGAGGAAGAATCAGTTTTTAGCGTAATCCGCCCCATTGTAATTAACGGAATTGATGACCTGACTACACGCCACGATTTGGCTCAACGATCGATCCTCATCAATCTGCCGGAAATTTCCGAGGAGCACCGGGTACCCGAATCGGAATTCTGGGATCAATTTGAAGGCATTCGTCCCAGAGTGTTCGGCGCACTTCTACACGCGATATCTGTCGCGATGCGAAACTACGAGCAGGCCAGGAAGTCTATACCAAAGCTCCCTAGAATGGCAGATTTCTCAATCTGGGCAACTGCGGCTGAAGAGGCTCTTGGTTTGTCCAAGGGAGCATTTCTCAGTGCATACACGATCAACCGTCAGGAGATAGCGGAACTCGGAACAGAGACACCCCTAGTGGAGGCTCTGCGCTGTTTATTGCTCGCCCGAAATCCAGCGACCGGCACACCGATGGATCTATTAAAGGATTTGCAACGACAGGCTGGTGATCAGGCTCAGCTACTCCCCAAATTACCGAGCGTCCTTAGCAATGAATTGCGCAGGATGGCGCCGGAATTGCGCCGAATAGGTATAACAGTCGACTCAACACGGTCTAATGGAAGACGCTGGATAAGGATTGAGCAAAGGCCAGACCAGCAACTGAACGTCCAAGAGGTATCCTCGTAAACTCGAAGTAACCGAAAGGTTTTTCGCGGAGTGTGCGCAACGCGAAGAAAGCACACAACAACAACAGGAAAATGCGCCACCATGAACGAATTGTCTGTCTGAATTTGAGCAATTGCATCGTGCAAAATACAGCGTACTGCCAATCGAAGACCATTACAGAGACTTTCATCTCCAAAAGTTTATCCGGATTTTCGTTGCCTGGTCAGGAGAAGAAATATGGGCAGGACGAGATGACGATACCATTCGTTTTCTCGCTGAAGCATACGCTACCGCCTGCAGCTATTTTTGGTGGCATCCGGAAATTCCACTGCCGAACGACCAAAGTGCAGGAGAGTTCACAACGACGCTGTGGAAAAAATTCGAAAGGCGAGCATGCTGTCTCACAAAAAGTACCGACAATTACATTCACTACTTAGTTGCCGGTTCGCATTGCCAACCATTTGCCATACGCCGAAAGAACGCGATGCGGCGTCAACAATTGATGTCTGGATGAGGCGAATATTGGCAACCCCGGCTCAAACGAAAAGTACCCCACGTTTGCAATCTCACGCAAATCTACGACACTCATCCATAGCAGACAAAATGGCTTGTGCAGCTTTGACATTCTTTCCGCACACTATCCGCACATGATTAGGATGAATGTACCCATTGGGATCCTTGAATGGATCGTGAACTATACGTAAAGCCTTGAGCTGTTCATTACTCCAGAATACATTGGCTCTAATAGCGACAAACCCGATGACAGCAGGGTTTAACTTCAATTCAGTTGGATCCAATGCAGGCAATGACGAATGACTGGCATAAACGGATAAATCTTGCTGTTGAAACAAGGTGGTAGCAATGTTCCCTGCGTCAGTTAAATCGTGCTCGGTGAAGAGTCGGTAAAAGATTGAATCTTGTGAGACCTCGGCAAGCTGCTGGATCTCCGTTTGCGAAGCCTTAAGAGTCTCGACCTCTTCCAGTGCACGTCTGCATTTGGCAGGCAAACTATCTAGCGATTGCATGTGACCGTGAAACGTACGAGAGCCATAATTTCTTCAGTTCGGAGTCGGATACACATTCACCGGACTGGGGCGCCGGCGTTCCTTCGCAACTCCACTCCGCAAATCCCTCCGGCTCGCTATAAAGCCAAATCGTAAGGGACCTTTTGTCCTGCTGCCAAGTAAACCCGATGACACCATCTCTTCCGGGGTTCACGCTTGGCAGGCTCTCTGCGTCCAGCTCAAGTTCATGGACTGCTGTCATGATGGCAGTCCAGAATTTCTCTGCTCGATCAAGGAGCGCTATTGAGAGCGGGTCTGAATCGTAACCGTCCCATCCAGGCTGCAAGAGACGAAGTCGTTGTATCGGGGAACCACTTTGCGCCGTCATCTTCTTTCCTTTAAGCCAGTCGCCAGGAGAGTCGCGACGACCGGTTTCCTTTTCCACAGTAACTTTGTCCTCCACAGGTGATCTCTTGGAAAAATCAAGTGGACGGTCACGAACTATTCTGCACGCAGCTGCACTCCTGAATGGATCAGACATTTTCATCCCTCCTAGCTGACGTGAGCACAACAATTCCTTTTCTATCCATCATTCGTCGAAGTGTTTTAGACTTCTGCCTAGCTCGATCGAGCAGGTTATCCAAAATCTCGATGTCCGAATCGTCTAAGGTGATATAAAACTCCTTACTCTCCGAATGAGTTAATCTCAGTGTGTGCAGCAAAGCGAATGCAATCGGTTCTTCTGCTACCGACGAACCGAACACGGGGCGAAGTTCCGTCAAAATACGCGCGCCGGTAAGTGCCCGCTCATTGTCGTTCAACACATCTTGAGTATGCACCATCGCTCGAATCGGACTATCTTCGTTTAGCAATAACGTCAAACGGGAGTGAATCTCTTGCACCATATCCGGTGTCCATTTCGGCTCATCCATCTCGCTAATTGACGCGCAAATGCCAGTTATGATGGAGGGAATTGATAAACAGGTCTCTTCAGACAAATGGAAAAGCGAAAGCAAAAGTTCAACTACCTGGCGAAGTTGTTTAGGGGTAGCATGTGGAATGTTTGCTGAGATCAGCTGCTTAACCATTTCGTCATCTGAAAAGACATGTCCCGTTTCGGACAATCTATTTTGAATACTTTCAAAAGACTCATCTGGTAAGGCTGCCAGGGTTTCAAATGCTGGTAATGCACCCCTCGGCACGCGAACTGCCATTTCAATCTCCACCTGTGCATATGTATGGTAAGGAAGGCGCAAAAGCCCCGCCTCTTCATTCTATAGCAGTCCCCCAGCAACGACACCATCCCTACACATATTTCTCAATCAACCCGATTGTCAAAGGAACGATAAGTGCCGATCCCCATAGGCACTGCCAAGAAGCCCCTAAAATAAGCGGTTACGGAATTGGTGGTGTTGTCACGGGGACGATGAGATTTCGCCCCGAAAGCACTGCAACTACGGAGTTTGATCCCTCTACAGTGCCGACAGTGACGGTCACTCTCTTTCTTGAAGAAGAAGAAGAAGAAGAAGAGCTAGCGAACTAAGAGTGACAAAGCCAGCAATCAAGGGAAATATCTAAAACTGCGCCCGTCTCCACCGAAAAAATGCGACGCGCGGGAGGCTAACCCGGAAAAATAAGCGAAATTCCTGTGGGGGGGTGTATGCCCCTTCGTTATTTGTTTTGTGACAGACATGGGTCCTCTTTCCTCCCGGCCTCGTACCGGGCTCCACGCATGCACTCATCAAGATCCGCCTTTGCATATCGCACGCGATTGCGAACGCGGCTAAGCGGGAGCTTCCACGCTTTAAGAGTGTTGTAACTAATTCCAAGATACTCCGCTGCTTCCTGACGAGTGAACCACTCTTGCTCACGCTTCAGCTGCTCTGCCTTAGGCTTGGGGCGCATAGATTCAGGAACCCACGAGCTGAATCGGAATGGCGGCCTGGTTCCGCGTACTGCCATTTGTTGTACCTCACCACATACTCCGTGAGCTTACAGCAGCACATGGTTACCAGCAATCAATCACCGCTGTTCAAGAAAACAGATCGAACAATAACGTGTAGGTATCGCAAACGGCGTTGCTGCCCAGATGCTGCCCACTCGAAATGTTAATTCTGCAAACTATCGCGCCGGGAGGGATTCGAACCCCCGACCCCATGGTTCGAAGCCACGTACTCTATCCGCTGAGCTACCGGCGCAGGTGCTGCAAAGAGGGCTTGATGAGGTTAGGGGGTCATTATACCCGTTTCTTCAAAGCTGTGCTTACCAGCGGTTGCCAGTAGTTCGATTGATTGTTCGCTGGAGAAAGAAACCGCTCTTCCCCATTTGCTCTCGTTCCAGATCACCACAGGATCTACACGGCACATTTAAAAGGGGAACTCAATCAATTTCTCTCGAAAAAATTTTGCATTACTTCACTCTGACCAATGAAGATAACCACCTACTCATTCACTGCAACCAACCACTTCCTTTCATGGAGGCACCACAACCGGTGAACCTGACGGCACACCTCCTTCCACTCCAGGGTAAACCCGGATGTTTCTTAAGATCCTTAACAAGCTAAAAGCAGAATGGTTAGTCGGACAGACGTAAGCCAAAATTCGGTAGAGAATTTCGCCAAAGCCAAAGAGGTGCTCGACTCATTGCCGTGATTTACGACATTTGCACCAAGTACCCGGGACGTTGTCGCTGAAAGGCATTGTTCCGGCAGACCGGGGGGTTCCGGGGGAACTGACTTTGATGACGGATCGCTTGTATTGCGCATCGTTGCCAACTATCATATGAGCCACTTTATAGTTCGTCGTCTTCTTCCAGAGGAGAATTAGATGTCGCGACGGCGGTTCGAATTTCAATCAGGCACCGCCAGAAAGTTCTGGGAGATTGAACTGCAAGGACTATTATTGACCACTGCGTGGGGGCGGCTTGGTACAGCCGGTCAAGCGAAGACCAAGCAATTTGACTCGATGAAGAAAGCGCAATCTGAGTTTGATCGACTAGTAGCCGAGAAACTCAAGAAGGGGTATCTCGAATCGACCTTTGGCAATGATGAAGAGGTTTGGGAAGAGCGTCCGGCTTTAGGCATAACCGCACCTCCTCGCATAAATATTAGCGCTGTCATACCTGAGCTCGCTCGATTGAAGAAGCAGACTATTCGGCTAAACGCGCGCTCAGGGCAAGTCAAAGATTTGAAAGCGTCTAAGTTCGGCGGAAAAGTTCTGGTTCCAGAATCAGAGCCATGGCCTTATTGTGATGAGCATACAGACGTTCCTCTGATTCCAGTCCTTCAACTCAATAAAGCAGAGACACCAAATTTTGACTATTATCCTGGCACAGACTTGTTCCAGGTATTTTTCTGTCCGATTGGTTTGTTATACAGTGACGTCTACTTCCCTGATTATCCCTGCCATTTGACGCCCATGTATGCAATGAAGCCATTTGTGTTCTGGCGCAAATCAAGCCAGATGCAAGGGGCATCCAAACGTTTCCGGATAACCGGTCGCGATGCAGTTTGGCCGGAAGAAGCAGTATTGAACCCCGAAGTTGTCGATGAATATCCTCCAGTGAAGGATCTTCCCGAGGACATTATAGAGAAACTTGAACAAACCGACATCCTGGTCGAGTACGAAGCAGATCTCAGTGTCTGTCCCGGTAACAAAGCAGGGGGTTATCCACATTGGGTGAACGGCGATGAAACCCCCAGCTGCCAGCACTGTAACTCCTCCATGGAGCATCTAGTAACCTTCGCCTGTTTCGAATATTTGTACAATGAGGAAGCGGATGACCTCGGCGTGGGGCGAAGGTGGGAACCTACTGATGACTTAGGGTCTGGTGGCAACTTAGATGAGGGAGACTGGGGCATCCTGTTGGTCTTTGTATGCAAGGTTTGCAATATCTGGCCCATAACTGCTATTTATCAAAAGCAGTAGTGATCTCGCTGGTGATTCACAATTCTGAAACGTCTCGGAGTGTTGGGCGTGAATCCGCTCTCTCAGCCTCTTTTACGTGAGATCATTGCCGCCAGTTCCTCTTCAGCCGCTGTGCTCAATCCAACCTTCTTTGCGATTCCCAATTTCCTTCCCACTGGAGCCAACAGACGATGTTTCTCGGAATAGAAATCGGCAGCACCAAATTGCAATTAGCATGCGGCGACGGTCTTGGTTCGACGGCTAACATTACCCGGATCGCGCTTGATCCATATGATGAGTTCGACAAGACACGCCACCAGGTCGAGACCGCCATTAGAGAATGGCTGAATTCACCGAACATCAATCGCGCAGAACTACGAGGAGCTGGCATTGGTTTCGAAGGTCCAGTCGATGCCCTCCAGCAGACTCCGGCTACATCATACGAGGAAGACTGGGACCGATTTCCATTGCGTAATTGGATCAGTGATCTCGTAGAACTACCGGCGGTGCTGCATAAGAGTGCTGACCTGGCCGGTTTGGCCGAGTCTCTCTACGGCGCTGGCGTCGGCATGTCTCCCCTGTTCTTTATCGGGCTTGGTCCGAGCCTTGCAGGATCGCTCATCGTCAACGAGCAGATTTACCCGGGAGCCGGTCGTGGTGCAGCAGAGATTGGTCAGATCAGGATTCGTCATCCGGTAGATACCGACAACGAGCACATGTTCATATTGGACACCTTCGGTTCAGAAGATGCCATCGCAGCGCAGGCGGCATTCGGTGAACGAATTGGCGGCAATCTAGACGGAGTCCTTAATTTCTGTGACGACGACGGCACTTTTACTGCAGCCGCAGTGGCATCAGCTGCAAGAGTCGGTGATCGAGTGGCTCTCAACATACTCAATGAATCATTGCAAGCACTTGCCGAAGGGATCTCTCAGATCATCGCGCTGTTATGCCCTGGGCGCATTGTAATTGCTGCAACAGAGTCTCTGCTCTCCGAAGAAATATTCTTCCAGCCACTTCGCCAGCTGGTCGACGAGAGGATTTTCGAACCGTTCAAGGGATTGACTGACATTGTTCCTGCAACATTGGGGGACAAAGCAGTTCTGTACGGAGCAATGACAATGGCTCGTCGGTCGATCACCCATATCTATTGAAGATCTGAACCACGGTAGTACGAAGTAAGAATCATCTCTACGTTTCTGTCGCCTGACAGGTCGCAAATTTATACCAAATGTTCTTTGATGGATCGCTGTCATCGTAAAGCACGGTCACTCTGTCCCCTGGACAAATCAATTCCCACCGCTCCAGTGAGACTTCCATAACTCCTATTTGTTCGCCAGCATAACCATCCCTGTGCTTCAGCGGAAATTTGTAACTCACTTCATGTCCAGCCGTTCATTTGTGGCACAAATTGGAAGCAAATGAGAGGCTTGCCCCAAACAGGCTGAGGTC
>JAKFUT010000396.1 GCA_021732565.1 Candidatus Obscuribacterales bacterium | reverse complement strand
ATGTCACGATGGGCAAGAGACGGATACCTGGAGGTCTTTCATCATGCCTTGAAAGCTACAGCCAGACTTGGATTCCAGTTCGTTACCGATGCACTTCTGTATCAATCGGAGAATATAGTAATCTACTGCCCAACCCTTGTATTACATGGTCGCAATGATGAGATTGTTCCTGTAATCGAGAGCATTAACTTTCACGCTGCAAATCCTGATCTGGTGCAATTGGAAGTTATGGAAGATGATCATCAGTTGCTTAACACGCTGGAAGATCTCTGGGGTCACTCCATTCAATTCTTAGATGATTTGAAAGGGTCGAAAATCGCAAGCTGTAACCACGGCGATTAATGCCGGTAGGATCGATTGGCATCCGAGGGAAACTATCGCGAACAGGAAACCAAGAATTGTCAGTTCGTACAATCCCCCCGCTCCACCCGAGTTCGCTTCAGAGTTCGAAACGCTTACACGAAAACAAACAAGATTTGTCGAAACGAAGATTGATCTCACATAAGAGACAATCTTTTTTCATCCCGACAATCTCACCTAGAGCTCATCAACACAAGCGCGACCGGTGATGACCCGGTTAATTGGATGCGATGAGCAAGTTAGGGCAAAGAGCGCATTCGACAGTCCAATTGCGCTCCTAATGCCACATCTGGTGACTACCAGTGCGATGTCTGATCCATAAAATGCAGCAACTCAAATTCGGTTGTCTTGCACAAAGCCGCTTAGCAGTACAGTACATGATTCAATTACTTATTACTCAAATCTGAACTTTCAATGTAAACCCGCTCGACCTATCGGGTTCGCTCGCCAAAATTTCTTGTACTCAATGCGCTAAATATGATTTCCCTGCTTGATAGCCAAGATTGCTTGCTTTACGTTTATCTTTTGCAGAAGGTTGCTCTTTACCAACCCTGGCATATATGCAACTGAACGAAAGAAGTACAGTTGCGCCAACTTCGGATTGAGCGATATTGCAACGGTCAACTCCTTGATGGCCTCTCCAAATTGCCCGTTTTTGACATACAACTCTCCAAGGGTTGCATGGGCAAGGGCTGGATCACCCAATGCGATGGCCTTGTGGCAATAGTCGATTCCCTTTTGATACTGATTGAGTTGAGTAAAGGCAATGCTGCGATTGACGTAGCCATCGGTATTCTCCGGGTTGAGGATCACAGCCTTATTCAGGTCTCTCAAAGCTTTTGCTGGATGGTCAAGAACCAAATGAACCCGGCCTCGATCTGCAAAAGATTGAGCATAGGAGGAGTCTAACTTGATGGACTTATCAAAGAAAGTAAGTGCTTCTGCATTGCGTCCTTGTGAGGCGAACCGAACGCCTGTTCGATAGGCTTGTTTCGCCGGTGTACCTACGGTCACAAATTTATCGTTGAGACATCGCCAATTTCCGTGTGAGTCTTTATGAATCACAAAGTCGAAGTTACCCTGTCCGCTCAGTATTCGTCTATCCGGGGTTACAACTACTTCCCCTCCGAGTTCGGCCATAATTCTTGCGGAGCTGAGACCTTGGCTTTCAACGAAAGGCTTGAAGTAATCCCAGAGATCATCGGCCTCGATGTATGACGGTCACCGATGGACGTTCGAGTTCGATACTTCAGGCGTAGCCGCTCTCTCGCGTATGCTTTTAGATCGGGCGAGCCCTCATCATAGAGCTGGATCGTGAGCGAGACCTTCCTTCCTGACGGAATCATGGTTTCGATGTACTGAATAGCCACCCATACATGGAACAAGCGCAAACATTGACCAAAAGACATCTTGCACTAGAACCAACCACAACGACATCAATAAACCTCAAGACAAAGCTAGAGTATACGGTGTGGCGGAGTCCACCAGGATTCAATTTTCGAAGAGTTATCGCCCGGTTCCACATATTAGTAAGCTCTTCACTACTGAACAGCGGACCACGCGCCCGCAAAAACTGGTCACAGGACTCAGCTGCAGTCAACTCATGTTGTTGACCGCAGCGAATCACAACACGCTTCGATCGCTCACTTGCACACGGTCACGGTTAAGACGGCGGCAGCCACCCGCACGCTTCAAATCGCTACTCACGAAACGAATGTAGATGCTTTCTGTTGAAGCGAGTTGAGCGCGCTCTGGCGCGAAACGAGTGGCTAGCGCAGACGACGGCGGAGCCGCAGGAGCTAGCGCCGACGAGCGACAGAGGAGCCGCAGGAGCGCTTACACTTCGCTCTGGCGAAACGTGGCGCAGACGAGGCGACGGCGAACCGCAGGAGCGCTTACACTTGAACCGAGTTGAGCTCGCTCTGGCGCAAACGTGGCTAGCGCCGACGAGCGACAGAGGAGCCGCAGGAGCGCTTACACTTCGCTCTGGCGCGAAACGTGGCGCAGACGAGGCGACGGCGAACCGCAGGAGCGGTTACACACTTGAACCGAGTTGAGCTCGCTCTGGCGCAAACGTGGCTAGCGCCGACGAGGGACAGAGGAGCCGCAGGAGCGCTTACACTTCGCTCTGGCGCGAAACGTGGCTAGCGCCGATGAGGCGACCGAGTTAAAACCAGGTTAGTGGATTTCGCAACCGTCAAGCGGGCTGTAGCCCTGTGCATACACTACCGACTTCTTCCAGCCCGCCAAAAGAGGCTGACCGTTGTAATTGCTCCAGAGTCTCACGCTTGCTATTAACCAATGCCCGGGTATTGATTACACGGGTGAGGAGTATCAGCTAGCGAAATCATGGCGGCAAGTGACAACAACTGCCAATGGATTCGAGACTAGGTTCCCACGTGTACGGATGCACAATTACTAAATTTCTGGTAATTACAGATCGGACTTTCGACTTCGGAAGAATAGGGGCTACAGATCGGATCGTCATTCGTCGAAAATGGCCGGATGCATTTTTTTGTAAGACGATTCTCTCGTTATACATGTGCCCGATATCTTCCAATAGTATGTCCGAGTATGAAACAGAAAGATGGTGAACGGGAAATGTTGGTCTATCCAAATAATTATCGGCCATAACAAAAGAGGGACTCTGACGAGTCCCTCTTCATTAATCGTCGATACCAGAGATTACTCTTCGGAAGAGCCTTCGTCAGTTGAGGGAGCCTCAACAGGCGCAGTCTCTGTAGCTTTTGGCTTTCGGGGGGCGCGCTTTGTAACGGCCTTCTTGGCGGGAGCGGCTTTGGTTGCAGCTGCTTTCTTAGGAGCACGAGCGGTGGTCTTTTTAGCACCGGCCTTAGCACCGGCTTTGGTTCCGGCTTTGGTTCCTGCTTTGGCCTTAGTGGTTGCTTTAGCAGTTGTCTTTCTCGCAGTTGTCTTTGCAGTTGTTTTCTTGGCTGCAGCTTTCTTAACGGCGGGTTTTCTGGCAGTGGTTTTCTTCGCTGCTGTCTTTCTGGCCGTTGTGGTCTTCTTAGCTGCGGTTTTGCGGGTAGTTCCCTTAGCTGCCGTCTTGCGAGCGGTCGGCTTTTTGACTGCTGTCTTACGGGTTGTGCCTTTTGCTGCAGTTTTTCTTGCAACGGGCTTCTTCGCCGCAGTTTTTCTAGTAGTCGCCTTTTTGGCAGCTGGTTTCCGAGCTGCGGTTTTCTTAGCAGCGGGTTTTCTAGCCGTGGTCTTTTTTGCAGCAGCCTTTTTGGCAACTGGTTTCTTCGCGGCTGCTTTTTTCGCCGGAGCTTTGGCTGTTTTTTTGGCTGTTGCCTTTTTTACGGCCGGTTTCTTTTTAGCGGTCTTCTTAGGGGCTGCGCCCTCTCCTTCAGCGACTGCCGCCGCTGGAGATATACTTGCGCGCTTCCTAGCCTTGCGCTTCTTTGGCTTAGCTAATGCCATTAAATTCGTTCCTCCAATCTTTTTTTGGCAACTGGGCAAATTCTCATTGGGAGCTATTGGAATCTTTTAGGTTCGGAACTCTCTTGGAGGAATTTGCTTGTGCCACCACTTTCAGTGAGAGCATGTGATTACTCTCGTTGATCACACCACACAAAAATAGGTTACTTTCTATTCCCCCAAATTGCAAGGCCACCCCTGAGTAAGATCACCTTGCTCGCAGGAGCAATTGATCGATCGCTGAGTAAATTACGATCAAATAGAAGTGAGTTTTCATCAGTGTTTTATTGAACTCACGAATCAGAATAATTTGTCTTGTGATCACAAATGCCAGTCGAAAAAATTTTTCGATTTTTTTTCTCGTGGTCACTCCACCGACAATTTTTGTTCCTGATCGAATTGCAATGTTCGGCCGAGGATCAAGGAATCTTCCAGCAAATACAGGTTTCGTTGACCAAATTCCATCGCGTCTCGCGACACATGCAACCATTTCTTCCCCTTCAGCCGATTGAAGAAATGTTTACAAACTACAACGGGTCAACCGGCGGCATTCATCGATTTCGGCAATCACCGCATGTGATACCGAGTCAGATGCCGAACTCCGTCGGGTAACAGATCCCAAAGAGCTTTGGTAGAAGACATTTTACAAGCCGCGGTTCAACCACGGCGACGCGACGACAAAAAACAGACTAGGGGCGCACGGAGACCGACCGAAAGCATTGTCCCGCAAGAGATTAATTTATCCCCGGGGAGTACCGGCATAGCCGAAGGCCGATCTGAATGATTCAGTCTGAACTGCCTTTAAGTCGGAGAAATCGATTACGTCATGATCGATCAGTCGTTCGTACTCACCAGGCAAGGTACAAGGTGCGGGATTTCTTCCCGGATTGTCGGTGCAAACCGCAATGGCAACACCTGCTTGTTTGCACCTTTGAAAAACCACCTTTAGCTGATCGAAATCCTTGAGAACACCGGTCTGGCGGTAGCTCGTCGGACAGACTTCAAGCGTGATCTGCCGTTTGGCGAGATCCTTCAAAAGCTCCGGCCGGACAAGCGGAATGTGAATGCCATGACCAATTCGATCGAGCACATTGAAAAACTGAGGGTGAATATTCTCAGGACCTGTTTCACCCAGATGCGCAGTTGTTTTGAGTCCCCATGTTCTGGCCTGTGCAAGCAATCGCACCCACACTTCCCATTTTTCGGGCTCGATTTCCGGACCGGCCAGATCAATTCCAACTACCGGGCCCTGATTTTCGCGCGCCACTTTCAAGATGGCTTCGTTCAGATGATCCGGCAGCCGACGATCGAGGCACAATATTTGCTTCACGGTGATGGGATACTCCACCGGTCGGACGTTGGCTGTCACACATTCGACTATGTCATTCATCTGACCGATACGTTTCTGTTCGGTCAGTTCTTTATCGGTCCGAAAATAGGGGTTGTATCTGATCTCCATATACTGGAGGTTCTCAAACGTGTACGCACCCCGACAAAGCCTCAAACAAAAATAAGGCAAGTGCTCAAGACTTTGAAGCTCCTCGACCAGGCTATGGATCTTGACGAATTCCTCTAGCGTCTGACAGGGACGAGTAAACCAGGAAAGGAAGCCATCATAATCCGGAAAATAGTTCAGTACAGGATGGTCATTCTTCTGAAGAAATTTGTAGATGATTCGGGGATGTAACGCGCCACCCAAGTGACGGTGCAGGTCCGCATAAAGTGTCATTTCGGTTGTCGCCTTTCCCGACGCTGGCGCCGGCGCACTTTGATGTATATATACCTCTAAACGCAAAAATGTCTGCTTTTTCGTTTGGATTCATTCTTGAAATGCAATATCCACACAAATTTTTCAGGCAGACTCGAATAGTGTATTTCTCAGGAACAAATACCATCTGTATTTGAAGTCAAATCGTTCACACTGTCACCTGAATTCCACACTCATATTACGCGTCGCCATTATCTCAACAATTGTGCAAGATAGTTAGCTACTGTCTGTGACAATCAGTGCGCTGCGCCCTTGATTGCTGTGACCATTCTGTGAACTCTGTAGATAAAGATCAAAACCTCCCACTGGTTCCCACGGGATAGTCCTGCAGGGTTTCGTCCGCTTTAGTTCTTTCAGTCTGCCTTGAACGCCCGGCAAACAACTTGGACGGCGTGCTCTATAAAGTCACAGAACAGCGTTCTGGTTGAAGAAGAGAAGGGCTACGCAGGCGCACGGGCAGATCAGAAGGATATGGTCAGGTCACCGGACGGGTGCGGTTTATTGCCCCTGTGCAATTAAATCGACATCCACACGTGACGGGCTTGCATAGTTTGATCACCGACAAAACCAGAAATATTAATTACAGCCAATTCAAAGCATTGCGACATCGAGTGGTCCCTTCCAGGTCATTGCATCGCTGGTAGAGATTTTTCGCCTCTTCCCAACGCTTTAGTGATTCAAGACACTGTGCAGCCTGCTTCCACTGATTATTCTTTTTAAAGCAGCGCTGAGCATCATCGAGCTTGCCGTCTTGCAAGTAACAACGCCCTGCATCGCCGAATCTTCCACACTTTTCAAAATTGACAGCAGCTCGATTGTGGAGCATACACTGCTCAAACTTACGAGCGGCTTCCATATGGCGCCTGGTTAGCTCCAGTATTTCGGCCTCAATCGCCGGTCGATCTGTTTCCTGAGACCAACTGATAAGTTCTGCGATCAGGGTTGCCTCATTGGATTTGCCAGAAGAGCGAGTTAACTCAATTGCAGTCGCTCCCTGACCGCACATCAGGAAGAGTCTTGCAGCATCTGTAATTCGACCGACTCTGCTAAGTACGCTGGCGGCTCCAGATATATTATTAGACTTGAGGTAGGCATCGGCTGCTTCGTTAAACTGCTCGAGCCGTTCAAAACAATAGCCGGCATCATTGAAATTACCTGCTTTGAGAAACTGCTCTGCCGCCATCGACAGTTTTCCTGCTTCTTCATAGCAACGTGCAGCCGATTGGTAGTCTTTTAACTCGATGAACAAGGAACCTGCAGTGTCGAAGTTGCCAGACTGTTGCAAACAACTTGCTGCCCGCTCCTTCTTTTGCAGAGAGAGAAACAGACTCGCAGCCCGTGGCCAGTTGCGTGCCCGCTCATACATACGAGCGGCCTGGTACAAATCACCGGTCTGCTCAAACAATCGGGCTGAATCAATCAGATTGCCACCCTTAGCAAACAATTGTGCCGCCTTCTTTAACATTGAAGCCTTTTCATACATTTCACCGGACTCGGTCCATCGGTTCAATGACTCAAGGAGTTTCCCGGCCTGTTCGTATTTACCACCGGTGGTGAAACATCTAGCCGCATTGAGCTTGTCTTTTATTTTGAGATACATTTCTCCGGCAGTGACGAAGTCGTCCACCTTCACATAGAGTCGGGCTGCTTTCAAGTAGTCGCCGCGCAATCGATAGATATCACCGGCCGAACGAAACATTCCGGCATTTTCACATGCTTGAGCGGCACGCTCAAACTCGCCTGCGGAGCTAAACGTTTCAGCAGCCATCACCCAGTTGCCGCGTTCCTTGTAAATTTCAGCAGCCTTAAGGTACTCGCCCGCATATTCAAAACAACGAGCAGCATCATCAGGATGCATACATTGCAAGTACATTGATGCAGCATCAAGAAACGCACTGGTCTCTTCCAGACAAATCGCCGCTTCCTTTATATGGCCGGATCTCTTCAAATAACGAAGCGCCTCAGCGTAATCTTCCAACTCGAATAATGCTTTGCCCAACCGCCCGTAATCGTGACATCTTTTCCACAAACGAATCGCTCGGTTCTTGCAGCGCTCTGCATACCGGTCGCCATTAGATGCTTCCCGGGTTGCATCACCAGAGGCATCTTCTTGAATGTGGGCGCTTTCCATATCACTTGCTGAAGCCCCGGGAATTGTGGACACAACGCCGGGGAGTTCATCGAATCCGCCCGTATCAGTAAGATCGGGTTGAACCATTTCATGGTTTCCGCTCTGTCCAGTTTCCGGCGAAGACCTATCGTATCGCGGCTCACTCAACGGAGGAAAAATATAGTCGGCCATAGTGGACCCGCTTGGTAACCGTGCGGCTATTCGATCTTCCTCTAGTGGCGCTATTCGATTGTTGTTATCGGACCTCACTCGGTGTTTCTGAAACTCTTGCCACAAGTCTTCTGCAACCTTCCTCTCCAAAAAGATTACGTTGTAATTGGGCAGGTACTGTTCCCGATCGCCATAAAACGCGAACAGCTGATCCACCGGGCTGCAATCATTTGATGCCACTTGCGTAAGAGCCATAAATCGATCGAATCGCTCCGCGCAAATAGATCTCAGAGAATCAAGATCTCGAGGTGTTACGAAAAGAAGCAAGCTGCGACGCGCGCGGGTCGTACCCATGTACCACAAGTCAAACAATCGAGCGGCCTCAATGTCGGCAGTCTCGCAGTTTTGAACAGATGAAAACGGACGATAGATGATTGCATCCTCAAACTCCATACCTTTGCTCGATTTCAAAGGAAGCAAGAAGCAATTTTCATTGTCTGCAATCGCACGACGCAGGTCCGGAAGAGTCTGCTCATCTTCGGCCAATATAACCAGGGGCGGTCCGAGCAATTCACATTGCTCTTTCAATTTGTCAGTGAATGTAGTGAAATCTTCCGGCGTTCCCACCACTACGTAAGGTTTCGGACCATGATGCAACGGTGGCAATCCAAGATCCGCAGCAGGCTCGCTGGCAAGCGACCTGAGAAACACACCGAGTTCGTATATTTCCCGGGTATTGCGGAAGTTTGAATGCAATTGCACCTTTACTACAGAATTAGGACGATGCAATTTGCGAAAAATCCCTTCTATATATGAATGCAATTCCTGCCATCGAAAACCAGAACGACTAATATTCTGATTCACATCACCAGAAACAAAGGGATAGCTGAGTGCGCCACCTGTATGACGGCACTGGTTTTCCCAAAACAGCATTATTGATTTCCATTCAAGTTCAGTGAAGTCTTGAATTTCATCAATAACAATCCAGGTTGACCGCTCACCAGCAGAAAGAATCGCACGATCCTTCTGATTTTCGTAGCTCAGCCGAATCAGATCGGCCTCATCGTAAAGCTTCAATCGCTTCAGCCATTTCTCATAGTTGCTGAAGACCTCAAAAATTTCTTCCATGTCAGCAGGAACGCGACCATAATCCTTGAATATCCGACTGTAGTCTTCTCGATCGACGGGCAAGCGGTCAGTGCCGGGAACAAATCTGCCTTTCAATATTGAATAAACAAGATTGTAAAACTCCTCAGGGTTGAAATTGCGGGTCCAGCGCGACTTACCGGCTATTATCCTTGCCAGAATTTGAACACTCTCTTCGTGGGAGATCAGCTGTCGGCCATTGCTTACAAGATTGGGACGTAAATACTGCCGGCAGAAATCGAGATATGAGAATACGTGAATACCACTGGCGTCACTCTCCGTGGTACTACTTCCCACCAGGTTAACTTTGTAAGAGCGACAGACGCATGCCAATTCTTCGTGATATGTGAAAAGGAAAACACTATCTGTCGGATTACTTTCGTAAACATTGAGTGCATAGAACAACGCAAGGGTTGTCTTTCCCGTTCCCGCTGAACCTTGCACAAGATATGCAAGATCCAACTTTGATAAGAGTTCTTCCTGTTCATCACTGAGTTTCAAGTAACGATCCATGCCACGCTCAAAGGTCACATACTTGTCTGGATCGCTCAGAATGTAGTGTGGCACTCTAAAAAGAAGTCCGGCAGAGCAATCGCTGTCATCACTGCTATCTGTCACTACCTCTGCAAGTGCAGAAGGCTCAAGGCACAATGGATCAATCAATTCCATCGACGATGGAGTATGTGATCGCATCACTCGGCTATATGCTTCGTCATGATGATTCACATCTTCGATAACCAGACTGGTACCAGTTTCAGCAGTGACAACCGCGAAGATTACTCGCAACTCAATGTTCATACGAGCGGAATAAACTTTTCCGCGACGCGTGTACAATTTCTCAACATTGAGCCCGGGAATGTCAAAGCGTCCCTGTTGCAGCTTTGTTACCAGCTCCCAGAAGCGTTTGTGCATTCCCGGGTGCAGTACTCGTGCTAGCGAAGCCCGCACTCGGGGCGTTATGTAGACATTTTCAAACGGCATCTGATGTGCTACTCCAGATGCCTGCAACAAGCTCTGGTGGTGAATTTTTTTTTCCCAAACCTATTATTATTCTCCGGTTATATCGTCTATAAGCCGTCTGTACGGGCATGTCAGGACAAATAATGCATCAAGATATATACAGACTAATTATGATGCAAGGATGTTGTCGCAGTGGCTGCGGACTTCGTGCTATATAATGAAGGATTGTCGTACAACTCGTAAATACGGCATTCCTCTAAATAACGGGAGTTAGACATGAAGAAGGGGATAGGCATACTTTTAGCAGCTCTTTTTGCATTAGCCACCACCGCATCGTTTGCTGCAGACGACAACAAAGTAGTCAGCGGCGCAAAAGCAGTCGGAAAGGGCATTATGTGGGGACCCAAGAAGATTGCCTCTGGCATGAAGAAAGGTCTGGGCGCAATGGGTAATGGCGCAAAGAAGCTCGTCGGTAAAGGTTCGTAGTTAATACCAACCCTATCAACTAGTATTTGTAGTCTGCTTAGCATCACCCCCTGCCCGTGATTAGCTTCGGACTAAAACCATTAGTAGCATATCGGATTAAAACACCAGACACGGAACCTCATGTTCCGTGTCTGATGTTTTTGCATTGGCGGATGGATACTCATTATCCATCCCGGATAAGCAAGCCGGATATCTCAAAATCCAGCACAGACGGACAGTACAAGACCGCAAAGCTAACGCGAGCCAGATCGGATATTACCGCGAGCAATGCGGTAATATCCGATTCCGACTCTATATTTCATGCTTGAATCGGAGCAATTCGGGGCTGAAAGATCACCGCGAGCAGTGCGGACCAATCAGGTTTACGACACAAAATTCATGCATGAACAGAAAAGCCATTGGATTTTTCCAGATAGGATGGGGAACGGTTCACCTCACCCAACATCCAAAACTCATTTTGTTACGAAGGGAAGTAAGTGCGACCAGGACCCGGATTGTTATAGATCCACCCTCTACCCGGCCCGCCCGCACAGCCGGCAGGATTGTAATGCCAGCGAGGACCATGGCCGGCACCACCGACTGGACCGGGTGGATTTACGGCAGAACGGAATATGGTTCTACCAGGTCCCGGGGGATTATATATCCATCCGGAACCAGCTCCGCCGCGCGGACCAACGGGATTTCTGTGCCAGTATCTTCCGTGGCCTGCACCGCCACGCATACCTGGTGGATTAATCGCTTGAGCTGCAGGAAGACTGGCTCCTAATACAACCAACAACATCAGCATCACTTGCCATTTCACGGATATTCCTCCAACGTTGGTTTCGAACACCGCTTGCATTCGAAGAGCAAACAGATGATGTGTAATGCACATGAAAATCACTCATCGTTCGGGCTCACACTCTCTAACGAAAAAACCATGCCAAGAGTTCAAAGGTTTTCGAATAATTTATTCGATTTAACAATCCGATTAATGGATTCAAGGGTAAGCAAACTTATTCTTTTCAGCTCAGGCGCACCACCCCTGCTCAGCACCACCAGGTAAAATCATTGGCACAGCGGGTCTAGCAAACAGTGATAGTGTGGACCAGGCCCGCAGGAGCCGAGGGAGCCTTACAATCGACTGAATCAACAGGCAAGACCTTCTTGTATGGAAATGATTCGCCTTCTGTGCCGGGGGCCCGGGAGAGTCTTGAACCTGAAATAGTAAGGCTGAATCAGGTTGATGATAGAACACAAAAGAAGGAGAACCGATGAAGGACGTCGTTGTTGTTGATTACATACGCACCGCCTTTGGTCGCTACGGTGGCGCTCTAAAGGACGTTCGCCCCGATGATCTGGCGGCGACTGTGATCTCAGAATTACTCAAACGAAATCCTTCACTGCCGCCAGACCAGATCGAAGACGTGATGTTCGGTTGTGCTAACCAGGCCGGCGAAGACAATCGCAATGTAGCTCGCATGGCGCTTCTGCTTGCCGGATTGCCAGCATCTGTTGCTGGCTGTACAGTAAACCGCCTTTGTGCCTCAAGTATGGAAGCTGTGGCCAGAGCAGCAATGGGTATTCAAACTGGCATGGGCGACATTTATGTGGCCGGCGGTACAGAGTCGATGACACGGGCTCCTTTTGTAATGGCCAAGGCCGAAGCAGCGTTTGGGCGCGAGGTTAAAATCTTTGACACGACTCTGGGCTGGCGCTTTACCAACGAGAAGCTGGCAAAAATGCACCATCCCTTTTCCATGGGGGAAACAGCCGAAAACGTAGCCGAGAAATACAACGTGAGCCGTGAACGCCAGGACGAGTTTGCCATGGCAAGCCAACAAAAATTCGGAAAGGCTCAGGCAGAAAATAAATTTGTCGAGGAAATAGTTCCGGTGAGCATCGTGCAGAGAAAAGGGGAGCCTCGCATTATAGATACCGACGAACACCCGAGACCGGAAACTTCGCGAGCAGACTTGCAGAAACTGAAACCGGCTTTCCGCGAAGGTGGAACTGTTACTGCGGGCAATTCTAGCGGTATCAATGACGGTGCCGCCGCGCTGGTTCTCATGTCTGGAGAAAGAGCCTCCTCTCTCGGTCTAAAGCCCCTGGCTCGCTTTGTCGCCGCGGCAGCGGCCGGGGTAGACCCCGCATGCATGGGAATCGGGCCTGTTCCAGCTACCCGCAAAGTGCTTGAGCGAGCAAAATTAACCATTGACGATATAGATCTTTTTGAACTTAACGAAGCTTTCGCGGCGCAGGTACTGGCGTGCATGGATGAGCTGAGAATAGATTCGGAGAAAGTAAATGTGAACGGCGGGGCGATTGCTATAGGACACCCGCTCGGTGCAAGCGGTGCTCGCATTATCGGAACGTTGATTCAAGAGATGTCGCGAAGGAAGGCTCGCTATGGTGTCGCCACAATGTGCATAGGCGTAGGCCAGGGTATGGCGAGCTTATTCGAACTGCTCTAAATGCCACGTTAGGCTCGATGCGCTCCGGCGCCGCGTCCGTTTGGATACCAACGCGCATGCGCAGTGCTTCATCGAAGTCACATTCACAACGTTAGCCTGACGCTCGGGCTGTCGGTAGCACAGTCAATACTGGTCGGCACACCCATTGAAGGTTGTGCGATGTTTTCCGACCTGCTCGTAGCCGGCGGCCCGGTGCCATCTTTATCAGCAACTCCGGGCAAATTGTACAAGAAAGACACATCTGAACTGGCATGCGGCATCTTCACGTGATTGTAATCATCGTGCGTCCGGTTCCTGCCAAAGGCAATGGTGAGTGGACTGGTGGTATACCGATCTATATAGGGATTTGTATCGGAGTTTACCCTTCAAACACCATGCTGTTCGAAGGGAGATTAGCCGTGGCACATACATGTTTAAGCTGCCGATTTGCGGTGGCGTTTGTCAAGGACAACACCTCGTCGGAAACCCGAATGAGCGAGCAAGCCAGTTTTCGATTTTTCCAAATTTCCGATACACTGTTCGATTCTGCCGCCGGGCTGAAGAGCCTTGAGTTGTCTCCGGCGAAAAGAAAAGAGAGAACAGAAGAAGGTTTTGCTGCGCTGGAAAAGGTATTGACCAGCGCTGTTGATGAACAGGCAGACGCCGTCATCGTTGGCGGAAATCTATTTAATGCCGAAATGGTAACTACCGGTACCATTAGCAGATTGCAGACCATTTTTGCCAGGCTCCGTCAGACCCCCATTATCGTTTCACCAGGTGAACATGACTGCTGGTCTAACGATTCAATGTACAACCAGCAGGCGGTAGTGGCGCTCGGGTTAAATCGCTGGCCGCCCAATGTTTACGTATTCTGCAAGAGCGATTATGGCACCATAAGACTGCCGGCACGGCCCAACGTTTCGATTACATGTCGCCCCTATATAGAGAAGACCGCGCCTGAGTTTGACGGGGAACGATTGAGTGCGCTCAAACGAGACGACTCTAGAATAAAGGTGCTCATCCGCCCGTTGCCCTCAGCCCATCACATTCAGCCAGGAGCACCGGAGCCCTCGGGACCGTCAGCAGATGAAGTGGAGCACTATGGATTCACGTATGCGGTTTTCTCCGGATTACCGACCTGTCACATAGTAAACGGTTCAAACGGCATTCCTGTTGCAGCCTGCGCTGGAACGCTTTTTGGACAAAGTGAAGTAGACGCAGGGAGAAGGGTAGCGTTGTTTTGCACTCTCAAGGTTGATGAGACGAATCAGACCACTGCAACGGTGGAATTGAGAGAGTTCGACCAGCGTCGCATAATAGTCGCGTCGGTGGACCTAGGCAATGTAAGCCCCGATCTCCGCGCAGATAAATTTCGCGCCGCGCTCAACAGGGCAGGCGCACGTGACGGACAAGATATAGTAATACTCAAACTGATTGGTACATATGCTGCCGGATTGCCGCCCGAAATCAATCTGGAAGAGTTTCGCAAGCGATACTACCATGTAAAATTTGAAGATCACTCTCGGCCGGATTATCTCGTAAATGCTACGCCGCAAACACCTACCGAGCAACGTTTTCTCGAACTCATTGCCGAACTGCGTGCGGCATCGAGCAGTGAAGCGGCCAGGGGCGATCTCATCGATGACACCATGTACTTCGGATTGGCGGCGTTACGTGAGGGAAGGATACTGATTCGCGATGCGGATTGAGAGCCTGCAATTTGTCAAAGCAACCGACCTGAAGAAGGAACGCTTCGACTTCAGTTCGGAAAAGCTCAATGTTCTCATAACGCCAACTGGCTTTGGGCGATCAATGATCGCAGAAGCAATCTGGTCCATTCTTTATGGACACGAAAACCGCGACGAGAAGGAAGAAAACAGCCGCATACGCGCGGGCATACTGAAAGCCAGAGTGGGGCAACGCTCTTATGTGGTTAGCCGCGACTTTGCCGATGATCGAACATCGTTCAGGGAACTCAACGGAATTGAGGCTGAGCCGGGTTTTCCACACGTAGAAGCACCTGGTCGGGTACTGTGCGGTCTGGGCATAGATGTATTCCGCGACGTTTGCATGATGGAAGAGCGGAAACGCTCTGACGGGAAAAGACTGTCTCTGGCAGATCGATTGTCTTCCCTCCTTTCTCGCACCAAGGATTCGGACGAAGGTCCCGACAAAGGTATCGCCTGCATTGAGGACGCGCTGCAAAACTATCACTTCAAGAATCGAAATTGCAAAATTGACGATCTGATAACGGGGTTGGAACGCGGGCGACTGGTACTGGTAGAGCGGTTGCGTGGTCTTGAACAGGAGAAGATTGAGTCTAGTGAGCGTTTACGAGAGCTTACTGAACTGGAAAACGAAATCGCCGAGAGAACCCAACTAATTAAACGCGAAGAGCACTTTCAGCTGTGTTTGGCGGTTGCCGATCTCGATTCGCGCATCTTGAATGTGCAAGAGCGACTGTTGATGGAGACGGAACTACAGCGTGAACTTCAGGAGCTCGGCGACCTTTCCGATTTCCCCGTAGACGTAGTGCGCAAGGTAGACGAGTTATGGACAAAACGTGAATCGACGTTACTCAATTATGCCCGTTTGGCTCATGATGCGGACGAAGCCAGCAGAGTTTCGTCTGGTCTGGATCTGTTTCTTAGTGAATTTCCGGATCTTGAGAAATTCGTCAGCGATGATGCCCAGTCTCTTTATGGGCTCGCACGCACACTGGAATCAGTGCAAGGAGAACTTGAGGAGTTAAATCTTCGGCAAACCGAAGAGATGCGCAAAGTCAAATCGAGCGGCATGGATTTCGACAAAGTCGCCCTGGTGCGAAAGTCTCTATTGTCCATGGAAACGCATGATCTCGACGAAGCCACCAGCCTGGCACAGCAACTAAAGAAAGGCAAGCAGGATCTCAGTGACGCGGTGCAGGTCACTCAACGTGTTGAACGCGATATTGCAGAAGCCAGAGAGGAACTTGATCGGGCTCTGAAGACAGAACGTCGCTGGCGCAATGTTCTACTTGGGGTGATTTTCAGCCCGTTGGCCTTCCTTCTAGCGGCAATCCTCGGGCGATCAGAAACCTGGGCCAGAGGATTTCTCATTGTGGTCAGCGTCACAGTGACACTGACAGCGGCCACCTTATCGATTCTCTTTCTGGTGCTCTTATATCGAAACAAGAAGAACCTGGGAGCTCGATTGGAGCGCATCATCAAAGAGTATAAAGAACTTTCGCAATCCGAAGTAGGGGTCAGCTCTCAGTTGTCCGAGGTGCAACGGCGCGCAGACAAACTTGCGCAACAGTATGAGGTTTCCAGCGGCGTCGAATTGCTGAAACAGATTACAAGTTATGCCGGTAGTTCGTCCAAATTGAAAGACCTGGATCTTCTCGATCAGATCATCGCCTCACGTGAAAAGCAGCTGAACAAGATCGGTGCTGAAATCGAGAAACACTTTCTCCGAGCAGGCCGTTCCGGAACGGCTACTCCGTTACTGGCAGTGGGACTCGCTGATGATGTTCAGCGCTACCGTGAACAGTTGAGAGAGCAAGAAAAGGTTCAAACTCTGCTCAATCACAAGAAATCCGAGCTGCGATTTCTGGAAGGTGAGATCAAAGATATTGATTCTCAATTGAGAGACGCCTTCTATCGTGCTCGACTGGATGAACCGGAGGAGCTCACAGAATCGATTGGTCAATTTCGGGAAAAGGCGATTGGCAAGAAAAGATATGACACCATTCACCGAGAGTTGGAGCGAAGAGAAAATGATCGCACCGCAGAAATGCTCGACAGCAATCTGGCCTCGCTGCTAGAAGTTCTCCAGGAGAAACGACAGGAAGCCTGGTCCAGAATGCAAGAGCTTGTAACAGCAAATCCATTTCTTACCGACCAGGCAAGCCCGGCTGCGGAAACGCCGGGTCCCGCCAAAGCTGCCGAACTGATGCGGCAAGTAGAAGTTTTGCGATTGCACTATCAAGATACCCGCGAACAAATTCGCCTTTCTGCTAACAACTTCGATGATTATTATCCAAAAACGCAGCATGAACTGGAATTGCTAGATCGAGACCTGGCGCGGATTCAACATCACAAACGATCGCTGGATTTGGCATCATCGTTACTCGGCAAAGTGGCTGCAGAAAGTCGTTCAAGCTGGTCCAATCAGCTGTCACGT
Organism: Candidatus Obscuribacterales bacterium; assembly: GCA_021732565.1. Taxonomy (GTDB): domain Bacteria; phylum Cyanobacteriota; class Vampirovibrionia; order Obscuribacterales; family Obscuribacteraceae; genus JAKFUT01. The sequence goes on along the minus strand of JAKFUT010000396.1, from coordinate 2,360 downwards.
AACGCAGCGCTTATGCTGAGCGAGGCTGGCATGGAGTTTGAAAACATAGATTGGGATGAACATCTGGGTATCCGATTACGCCTTCGCGGTCATGAGGAGGTAATCGGTGAGGATGAGCTTGAGAAACGTTTGTCACGAGGTATGCTGAGTCAGGTTGACTGGATTGTGCGCATGGCAGTGGCGCTGGTGGTGTGCGAAACAGATTCCATTCCAGTAGTGTTGGACGAACCGTTCGCGCGAATAGATGATCAACGATTCTTGTCTAGCATGAAATTGTTGATCAAGCTGCTTCCGCGCCTGCAAGTAATTGTACTGAGCTGTCACCAGCTGCGCCACCAATGGTTGATGCAACAGTTGAGCGACGAGGAACAATCGATGCTCCATTTCTGCTCAGCTGAAGAGGGCACCGCGCCCTGAAGGCTTTACCGATGAAGCTGAAAAGAGGTTGGAGTGCATTGACCGCTTTGACTACGGAGACACTGAATTGAAAAATCTTAAAACATTCCTCATCGCTGCGCGCAGCCAGACCATCAACAACCATTTGCAACAGGCCGAAGCAGACCGAAATGATGAATGAGAAAATGGAAAAATTGTCGAAGAAACTAGTACAAGACATGCTCTCAACCATGCCAGCTCGAAAAAGTGGAACCTCGAACTAACTAGGAATGTAAAGCAAGAAGTCAAGCCGATAGATTACATACCCGCGCCTCACGATCCCCGTAGATCCTTCTGCGAAGGAATTCTATGTCTGTTCTAGAAGCAGCTCATGAAATCTGGCACAAGTCAACAAACTCGCCCTTGCTTCAAGAGGAGAAGCTAAACGTAGCAAGGTGAGAACGATTCCAAAGGCAAAGTAAGCGCTCACATCTCAGCGGGTTCACCAAGTGACGGCTACTTCAACCCTACCGATTGCAAGGTGGACGGTATTCCGATACCAGCTGTTCTTGCACGCGGCATCGTTGTCCACTGGACGAGCCTCGCATTATATGTACAAAGACGCATAATTGCGTGATGTCGTGTCCGCTATCTCTCCAGGCGTCTATAACCTGCCTGTTGAGTTCGTGCGCCTGTTGCGACAAACTCTCTGCCTGCCCGAAAAATAGTATTGTGTGTGCTTTTGGCTTGTCCGGATCCTGCCTATAGGTTATGGCATAAACGCCGGCATCCGGCGGTGGTTCCCAGGACAAAAGGGAGCCCTCCGCTTCAAATTTATATCGTTCTCGTTGACCCCAGGAAATGCTCATTTCATAAATACCAATCGCATACTACTACTACTGTCGGTTCCTCTTCCCTCAACCAAATGTTACCCCATCCTCGGTGCAATTGTTTCACAGTTTGCCTATTTGACACATTCCCGCAAATGCAGGGGGATTCTGGCTTTCCACTTGAGAATGATTATTGGAGGTCAGCATTTTATCTCTTGAGAAGAGTGTTGTCATTGAGCGCAGGACTAACATGATGTACAGATGCAAGTGCTCTCAATGAGATCAATTGTAAGCGTTTCTTCGACACTTAGTCACTTCATCCAACCCGCGGTTATGTCGCACCAGACGAGGACCATTCGCCAGGGGCTAAGAGTGCCGGTTAGCGTACAACTTCAAGGAAGCGGTAGTCATACATCCATCCTTCCCCACTTTCGTCGCTGAGCACGGTAATCATTCCGGTGGTCATAAACGCCAAACGAAATATTTCCCACTGTTCATCATTGATACTACCTTGCTGGCAACTTAACCCGCCTTCTTCCCAAAGGACGGTAACGCTTCTACCGTTTTGCACGCCGCCTTCTAATGCATAACAACCCAATCTAGTTACTCGGCCGAAATGCCAGCTGAAGTCCACACCTTCACGCTCAGCTTGTGCCTTTTCAAGAGAATCCGCATCCGCTCGGCCAATTCGGCTGGGATCATCCATCGCTTTTTGTTGACTCATAATTTCTCCTGCTCAATTCTATTCGTTCAGTCCTACGACCGCTAGCTCCGCTCAACGAGCAGATCAAAGTTATCGCTCCTTGTGACCCTCCGGTGCTTTTATCTCCATCAGTCATTTTGCCTGGCACTCACGAGATTGAACCAATGCCAACGGTTCCTACGTCTTGCCGCCCACGCTACCACTAACTTAGCGGCAAAGTCCCACAATGAGTTGATCAAATTGGACCACCATGCCGACTGCGTTTGGTAGTCCAGCTTCCTACTTCTAGCAGAAAGAGCCGGACTTATCAAATCACCCGATGGAGCATCGATTGTTACGGCACACTCCCGAACAATTCAGGTTAGAAAGGGACTGTCTATTTTAACCTTTTGTTAGCTTGCCTGAAGGTTATCTGAGTCCACAAAACCGCGGCCCCATACCTGAGCATGAAT
>JAKFUT010000232.1 GCA_021732565.1 Candidatus Obscuribacterales bacterium | reverse complement strand
TTTTTCTACAATGGCTGTCGTAGTTTTCTGGAGTTCTTGAGATGCCTCCCGGGCATGCTCCTTTGCTTCACCGGCTTTTCCATCACCGCCGCCGTTTCCATCACCAGCGGGTTTGCCTTCACCCTTGATGTCGTTGGGTTTAAGATTTCCTTTTCCATCGTCTATAATCGCGCTGGTACCTAACCCTCGCTCTCCTTTGGAACGAAGATTTATTTGGCGTTCCCCATTGCGTCCTTCCTGAATTGCAAATTGTGATCTCGATCCCGCTGCTGCCAGTTTCTCGTTCAAATTATCTACTGCTGATTTGGCCGCTTCAGGCGAGACTTTACCCAATGTACCTGCAAGGTCATCAACCAGCCCCCTGCGGACGTCCATATCCTCAATCTGATTTGTGTTTTGCACTACTTTGTCGATTGATTTATTGACGGCTACCTGACCATCACCCTCGCGAACTGACTCGGCCTTCTGTGCGCCGGATATTGACTGGAAGCTTACGAGATCACTTCCTCTCTTACCCATCTGCAATTGCAGTCCCATACTAGATTCGGCCACCTGAAAAGTATAAGGACTGTTTGAACCTTTTAGCTGTTCATTCAGTTTCGTGACGGTATCTCTCTTCTCAGCTTCACTGGTCAATTTGCCCAGGGTTTGGGCCAGAGATCTATGCACATCTGGCATGTTCGCGTCTGACAATTGTCCGGCTTTTGCTTTTTCTACAATGGCTGTCGTAGTTTTCTGGAGTTCTTGAGATGCCTCCCGGGCATGCTCCTTTGCTTCACCGGCTTTTCCATCACCGCCGCCGTTTCCATCACCAGCGGGTTTGCCTTCACCCTTGGTTTCGTTGGGTTTAAGATTTCCTTTTCCATCGTCTATAATCGCGCTGGTGCCAGGTCCTCGCTCTCCCTCTGACCGAATATTGATAGTGCGTTCTCCATTTGGACCTTCTAGTATTCTGAAAGAAACATCCTTAGCCGCTTCAGCAAGTTTTCTGTTCAATTCGGTCACAATGGATTTTGATAGTTCTGGAGAAACTCCTCCAAGTGTTCCCCCCAAGTCTTTAACCAGTTCTCTGGCTACATTTTCGTCCTTGACCAGGTTCATGTTCTTCAGAACATTATCGGTCGCTCTTGCAATTAAAGGCTGAACCTCACCGGTTCCATCAGCACGTGAACCAAAGGGAGCCCCAATTGATCTAGCGCCCGCGCTGCCGGCACCAGCACCTACTATCGTCAGGTTTCCTAATTGAAAATCCCCCATTGCACCATTGGACTGCATCAAATCCAACGGTGCATTTTTGAACAGACCAATCACGTCTGCTAAGTCCTTATTACGGTTACTTTCCTGCGGAACTATCGACTTTTCTACTGATTGCTCAAATTCATCCATTGCTGGCGCCCCCTGGTTCACTTTTGACAAACATGGTGGCAAGGAACCGGCCGTAGCATATGTCCGCATAGACAAGTGTTATTGCCACAGCGCTATTACATCCGGAAACTTGCACGAAGACTTAACGTAATCTACAAAATGAGTCTAAGTACAAGTTGTGCATTTTGCGTGTTTTCTAACGGCCGGACTTTGACGGAGTGTTTTTTCCAACCGAGCCGAAGAGCAAGTGATCAACTTTCAATTGAAAAAACGTTGTTGACCGGTGGATCGAAGGATCTTCCTTTGTGGCCATAGGTCACCAGCAATGTTCTCCAAGTTACGGTCTCCTTCGCATAGGGGATAGGGGCGATAAAAGACGGGCCGAGCAACCGATGAATTGGGAACGGTCTACCCTTGCATCGAACTCCTGTTAAGTAAAGTCGGTGCCGATAACCGATCTCAATCTACCAAAGCCACCGATGGAAATGATATTGAATAGCTTTGAAGTGAATTGGCACTCTTCATTCTCATAGAGAGTAAGCGACCCGACATCGTAGCCTATGAAAGAACCATTAGAAGATACAATCCTAAATCACTTAAACAACACAACCATCATCCATTATCTTTGCTACAGGAGCAGTCGGCGCACAGCCATCTTCTTAATGTAGAGACTATTCCAACAAGCAATCGCAATTTGCCGAGACAGCATAGCCTGGTTGAATAGGGCTATCATCTCGCATGGAGAAGAAAGGAAGCGAGGGAATTGACATGAAGAGCTTTGAACTAGTTTTACTAAATGACGGTCCGCACCATGGACTGACATTGCCTGTGGAGTGCGGAACAAATATCATTACTGGTGAGGAGCTACACCCTAACTTCTTTGGAAAATATTCGAGATCAACTCGACGAACTAAGCTACAAGTCGACGTGGCTACTCGCTACAGTTTAGCAGTATTCATTTATGAGAAGGTGGCAGTAAGCAACTCGCCAGTCATCGTCACCAAGAAACAAGTGCGAGGCGGGCTAGATGGTTTTAGCCGTCACTCATCGCAGTTGATGAATTGGTAGCGAAAGTGGTTCGCTTGTGTCAGAGCTTACGTTGAATTCAGTGAAGGCACTGGCACATGAAAATCTCCTTGAATCGCAGAACGAATCTTGGGCTGCGGAATTTGTGCGCTCTTCGTAAATTCCATTGGTCCGATTGTACCTGATTTGTAAGAACAACCCATCATAACGATTTGTGGCGCTCACGTTTGAGACACAAGCCGATCCAAAGCCTAAGGAGAATAGATGATGATGATTGAAGATTGTATTGTTCTTTGTGGTCCGGAGCTCGATCCCTGGTTCTGCAAAAAGATCGAGATCGAAAGGGACAAAATAGCAAAGATCGACAAGGTTCGCCCGTGCTCGCGCATCGATGACGGAGCCATCGTGGTCATGCCGGGCTTATGGAACGCTCACACCCATATGGGAGACGCATGCGCGCCTGATGGCGCGGTGGGATTGACACTTGAACAGGGGTTCTTTCGTCCCGACGGATACAAATACCGAATGCTGGCAGAAAAATCCGACGAGCAATTGTTAGATTCGTTCAGAGACACGCTAGGATACATGGCTCGCACGGGCACGGTGGGACATATAGATTTTCGAGAGCAGGGACCCCGAGGGTCCCGTCTTTTAAGGACAGTATCGAACGAAATCGGATTGCAGTCGGTGATACTTGGTCAGTTTAACGACCTGCCGTTTGACGACAGCGCCCTTTGTGCCAATAGAGCAAGTCTGCCGCCCGCCTACGTCGAAGAATTGCGCCTGCTCCTTCAAGAATCCGACGGGTTCTCAGAGAGCACGATGAACGATCTCACCGATCCGGCGTGGCGAGAAGTAAAGAAAATAACAGATGCCGCCGGAAAATTTCGCGCGATCCATTGTCTGGAGAACGAAAATTATCGCAAGACAAGCGTGAAACTGACAGGTCGCGGTGATCTGGTGCGCGCCATAGAACTTTATCATCCCCATCTCATCATTCACGTTACCGCGGCGAATGATCAGGAGATTCAATTGCTGGCTAGCCATAATGTAACCTGCGTTCTCAATCCGCGCGCCAACGCGGCTTTGGGACTACCAATTCCTCCGGTTGCCAAATTACTAGATGCTGGCGTCAATTTATTGTTAGGAACCGACAATGGATTATTAAACAGCCCCAACATGTTTGCTGAGCTCGATTACACCTATAAAATTGCAAAATGCCAATACGGAGACTCGGTGAAACTCAATCCGGCGAAGATTCTAAAAATGGCTACGAGTAACATGCGACATGTATTCGGCTGTCAGTTCAAAGGCTTTGTCAACGAAGGGGGGCAGGCCGACATGATCGTAGTAGATTTTACAAAACCGCATCTGCGCAGGAGCCAGAACATCGTAGCCTCAGTGGTTGGCAGAGTCACACCCGACGATATAGTCTCCACGTATAGAAACGGTCAGCTTTTATATCAGAATTGCCACGGTACGAAACTGAATATCGCAAACCCTGCGCGTACTTCTTCGCTCCAGCATGCAATATGAGCCGTTAATCGTTGCAGCCACACCAATCCGTTCTTATAAATTTCGGTCGAGATAGTCGCCGATTTTGCCTTAACAGTGACCGCAGCTCATCCACTCTATTGGTCGGTCCAAATATTGCTTCTAAGCCAGGTTGCAGTGGACAACATTTTTGCAATATTTGGAAGGTCAGGTATCTATTGAGAAGACAAATGAGGAATCAGAAATGAATCAATTTTCCGCAGCATCGAACAACACAGCCATGCTCCCTCTCGTCAAATTTGTTGCCAAATCAAAATTGCCAACTGACTTTGGCACATTTGACCTGTATGTCTATCAGGATCGCGAAGGGAAAGAACATCTTGCTATTGTTCGTGGTAGGGTTGCAGGCAAAACGGAGCTTCTTACACGGTTGCACTCAGAGTGCATGACAGGTGATATTTTCAAGTCACAAAGATGTGATTGTGGAGATCAGTTACAAGATGCACTTCGAAGGATCGAAGAGGAGCAATGCGGATTGGTTCTATATCTAAGACAGGAAGGGCGAGGAATTGGTTTGACCAATAAGATCAGGGCGTATGCATTGCAGGAACAAGGCTATGATACGGTTGAGGCAAACGTTATGCTGGGCCTCCCTGTCGATGGAAGAGATTATGCAATTGCCCTGGCCATCCTTCAGGATCTCGGTGTTCATTCCATTCGACTTCTTACCAATAACCCCAAGAAACTGGAAGCCTTCTGCGACTCCATAGTCAAGGTCACCGAAAGAGTCCCGCTACAAATCGCTCCGAATAAGCATAACGTTGCCTACCTGAAAACCAAGCGCGACGTTACCGGGCATATGCTTAACCACTTGCAAAGCCTCTAAGCGTATGAAGTTTCTCGAACGGAGCTAATACGATGATAAATCAACCGTTACTCGAACTCGAGTTTGTATACAAACTCGACGCCTGCGTACCTTTTCGCAAGATCAGCGAGCCCTTTGGCGATCTGTCAAACATGGCTTCCGGTTTTCCCCTTGCGGTAAGTGGCATTGTAATTCCCACAAGTGAAGCTCTGTATCAAAGTTGTCGGTTTACGCATCTACAGGAAATTCAAAAGCTGATTATCGAGCAGAGAAGCCCCTGGTATGCAAAGAGAAAGAGTCGCATTTACTTGAAGGAATCACGCGCCGACTGGGACCTGGTTCGTGTGGAAATCATGGAATGGGTTCAAAGAGTTAAGCTCCTACAGCATTGGGATTCGTTCAGTGCACTTCTGCTTTCAACCAGTGACAGGCCGATCGTAGAAGAAGCAGTTAAAGATCGTTTCTGGGGAGCAACCAGGTCGGGTAATGATGTGCTCATTGGCGCGAATGTATTAGGACGCATTCTCACCAAGCTGAGAACGGAATTGAAGAGAGGAGAATTGGAGCCCTTCTTTGTGGTTGAACCTCCGCCGGTTTCCAATTTCAATCTTTACGGTTCACCTATTCGTACCATTACGAAAGAAGATTTTGTAACCGTTTGATCCTGCCGATGCTCGCTCTTCTCGGTCCATTGCCTTCGCCTCAGTCACGATTGCGACGATCGCTTTTCAATGCGTGACTGCGCTTCGTTCGCTAAATGCAATCCCATTATATTGATTAGGGAGACTAAATAATGATACAACAAGAACAAGTCATACACCCTGCAGCAATGGGCGAGCGATCGCCTTGCAGTCCTACGTCTATCTCAGAATCTCATCCAAAGTCGTCAACGGCACCACACGCAAGCTATAAGGCGGGAACGGTTGAACCACATGGGGTAGAAGATTACACCACAAACCCGGTGCCGACGAGCGAGCGCCATCATCCAATCACTATGGGATTGCTTTGGATAACGATGGTGACAGGTTTCCCCGCGGTTTTGGCGGGCTTCAACTGGTTCAAGACCGGTCTATCGTTGCCCCAGGTAATTGGAGCATCGGCTCTGAGTTGCGTCATTCTTACGTTGTATTTCATTCCGTCTTGCTGGCTTGGAGCCCGCAGTGGACTGACATACACATTACTGAGTCGGAAGGTCTTCGGGACCCGCGGTTCCTGGATGGTATCACTCAACATGGCAATATTTTGCATGACGTGGTATGGTCTCACGGCTGTTTTTCTGGCCCAAGGTCTGAAAGGTCTATACAACATCCCGATTCCTACTTGTGCATTATCCATCGCGCTAGCGGTGATGATGGCATTTAACAACTTTTTTGGATTTAGCGGGGTGGCCAATTTTGCTCGTTATTTTGCCGGTCCCACATTGTTAGGGTGGGTACTCTTTACGTTCTTCAAAGTCGCGGGGCAATGCCCGCCGCACGTGTGGTCTGCGCCATCACATATAGCGGACCCCGCTGCGTTTGTTCTCGTTTCCGCATTTATTGTCGGTTACTCAGTGTGGGGAAACGAAGCCGATTATTGGCGATATAGTGCTGCTAAGAAAGTGAACATCATCGTGCCTCTTTTGCTTGCCGTTGGCATCGGCGAATTTCTATTTCCAATCACGGGATGGTTACTTGCCTACATGACGGGTATCACGGACTTTGCGGCTGCAACAGTTTTGATGAATCGATACGGTTTCGGTGGTATCACTATCATAGCTGCACTGGTGCTGCTGATTACCTTCGTTGCTGTCAATGACTCTTCCCTCTACGGTGCAATCAACGCCTTGCAAAACGTGAAAAAGTTGACACATCGAAAGATCGTTGCTTTGCTGGCAATAGCGGGTGGCACTTTCGCCGGTTTCCTGAGCTGCAATCCAAATAATTTTGAGCACGTAGCTTCGTTGTCTTGTATATTCCAGCCTTCAGCCACCATTGTAATGATGGTGGAATTTTTCCTGCTGAAACCCCGATTGTTTGGCGAGAATCATCATGAGCCAAACCTGCGCTGGTCTCCAATTGTTGCCGTGCTGGCAGGCTGTGTTGTCGGGTTGATTACAACAGGGCTTTTGCCTGGCACTGAGGCCGCCCGGGTCGGAATCCCTCCATTACAGGCTTGGGCTACCAGCCTGTTGGTCTATCTAGCGCTGCAAAGATTCGATCGCCCCCGCAAGGAAGTAATAGAACAAGACTCCAGTAAGACAAATGTGATCGGACTTGATATACATAGTGGTGTGATGCACTGCAGGTCGATTTATAATCGCTACAATTAGCCGTTTTCACTTACGAGAATGTGTCGGCAAGCCACTCGTCAGTCACGGGCACCAAGAAAAAAGAGTGCGGCGGGTTCGACGGTTACGGCGATTGATGCTGGAAATTCATTCGGAGCCAACTTAAGGATCAAAAGGATGGTTCGCACCATCAAGTTCCTCCCGACAAATCAGGCGTACGTTGTCACAGCAAATACATCAAATTGAAATCGCACTCTCCTGGCGGTCAGCTACTACGTGCTCTGCGCACCAGTGTGCGTTAGCATAGCTGGCATCCCTGTAGCCCTTGCCATTGGCTCTTTCATAACCGGCCAGCCGTGTTGAAGAATCTATGCGTCATGTAATTGCTAGCTACAAAAAAGCGACAACATCCTCTTCCTGGATTGCACAAAAATTAGACTGGAGCGTATCAGAATCTATGAAAATTGAAACTCCGAGAATTGAAAATTCCAACTCGATAGACAACGGAAACTCTCTCTCCCTTCTGTCTATATCAGACAACCTGACATTGAGGAAGAGTCCGCCAATTCTCGATTTTGGAAGAGCTTTGTCCCAAGCTCTATTTCAGGGTCCGATCGATAGCATAACCCAGCTCATTGATCTAAAAGCAGATGGACCTCTCCAAAAAGCGGCTCACTTCATTGACGCGCCCCAACCCGCGAATTTTGCAAGCACGAATTGGGTCATGCAGCAGGCTGGTTTTGCTCTGGGCGCAATCCTACCGGTTTTAGCTGTACATAAAGCAGTGTCATTCACGTTGTCACGCAACCATGCGCTTAGAACAACTCTCGCAATGACAGAGAATATGGCCGCCCTTACCACCAGGCAAGCTCTGAGTGCCGGGTGTCTCAGGACTGCAGAGGCCGGCATTACCGGTCTCATTTACCGGGGGCTGCTCACCCCGGTTCAAGAAGTCGAACCAAGTATGTGGGAAACCCGGCTTCACAATGGTATATCTGGAGGAATTACTTTTGCAACACTAACTAGCGGAGTTGCGGGACTCAAAGGGATTAGCCGATCGATCTCGGAAGCCTTGCCTCACGTTTCACGAGCTTTGAATTCAGAGGTCATCGCCGGAATGGTTTCAGGAATACCAGCCGGAGTGGTAGCCACAAATACTGATTCGCTACTGTCAGGGAGAGGTATTGCTCCCCGGGAGCACCAGATTCAATCAGCAATATCTTTTTCCCTACTCGGAGGCGGACTTGCTTATGCAGGTGGCAAACTAAGAGGTAGTGAGAACAGGAGCAACGCTCGACAAAAGCTGCACGACAAGCCAGAACAATTTGAGCCCGGACACGTGCATGACATCCGTATCCGTGGAACGGCCTTGATTAGCGAGGTCACCAATAACCTTCAGGGGCGCCCTTCTGCACGATCGGATGCCAGACCGGATCGCGTGCCCGCCAGAGTAGATCGATTAGACGGACCTGATATGAAGCCCGGCATACTGATCTCTAATAAACTTTTGACTAGCGTTGGCGAATCTCAGACAACGGGAGTAAATCCGCTCCGCAATTCAGAAGCTCAAATACGTCTAAGCCGGAAAGGCAACAGGCTTGATGTGAACTACGATCCGGATTTGCTCACCGAACCAGGAGCGGTTGAGCGACTTAAACATGCTATTCTCGAGGAATATCGTGCATGTGGACACAAGCATGTCGACATCGTCATCCTTCCAAACACGGTGAATGCCTCGGTTGCACGAGCCATCAGGTCCTTGTATGACGAGATTAGACTTTCTGGCGGCTCCCTAAGACTTTCCGGATGGACTCAGGAGTATGGTCCAATCCTCAGCCCTTTCTTGCCTGCGAATCTCCCGGGGTTAACCATTTCATTCCGACCGAATATCCACCAAAACCAAGTTAAGGTAGATGGGTAGATGGTGGGTCTATGGGGTGTTCGGTGGCTTCGAATCGCGAACCTCTCGTACGATATGACGATCCATCCATTGAGCCCCTGGCTCAATGGCACGTCTACTGACATTGGCGCCATCCGGGGTCAACTCAATTTGTTCTATTTCGAAATTGACATTGCTGCCGAGGACGAGGTCGAGTCCGGAGGCCCTGATGGAGATGCGCGAAGCGTTGCCAGTATCAGGCGATGCAATTAGGTCCATGACAGGCAGTTGGTTAGGCTTCCAGTTATCCCACCGCATTTGCACTTGCACGGCTGACACCTGCTGCGGAGTCAATCCCCGCAGCTCATCTACCAGCCGTTCCTCTGCGCCGAAAGACAGCCGTCCTTCATGAAGACACTCCTTCGCCATCTCTTCAATTTTTCGAGCTTCCTGTTTAGCGTTAAAGTCTGGCATCTCTTGTTCTCCAAATTATGTTTGCATGTTGTATCAGACAAAGATAGCTCCTCGTCAGTTTCTTCCAACCAGCCAATCTGTCAATACCGATTACTCGAATCGCAACCTCCAATGAGCAGCTCAGTCAATTCCAATTTCATCGCAATGTCCGCTGTCGGCTTGCTCAAAGCAACGAGGGCAGAAGAGTAGATGGAAGGTTGTGTCTAAGCGCCATAAGGTTCTTTCTGACAATGTATCAAAGAATTCTCCCGGGAAGATCAAATAATGGTGCCATCTAACAGGCTGTTTTTCATTAGTTATTCGGCGAGCGATGAGTGGTGTAATGCCCTCCTTGGCGATCAATCTCGGCCGCGCTACAGCGGATATTCATTCACTAAGGGAATATCGCATGGCAGGCTAAATCCGACTGACGTGTGCCTTTGATTCTTAGAACCATTTCTTGCTGTTTCAAGCCGTACCATGATCGAGTAGACTAGCCAACCGCGCCGATTTTGCGTTGCCCATTCCGGAACATTCAGGGCAAGCGCCTGCTTACACAACGGTTCTACTTCTGCAACGTGCCCCGCTCCCATATTCAAATATGTTTCCGCAAGCCGAGTGAGACATTTGGCCATCTCTCGTTTATTCAGGCTCCCATTTTTCTTTGCTGCTAGATCACGAAAGAGTGTGATTGCCTTTGAGAATTTAGCGGATGTGCGGTAGAAGTCACCTAAACCCATGAGTCGTTCAACCGGCGGACGGGTACCAAGTTTTCTGAATATCTCTATCAAGTGTTCATACCGAGCATTTCTCCAGTCATTTGCCGAATTCGAGCGTTGGGCCGCTAGCTCAGCAGCAGCCGATGCCGGCGTCGACGACTATTTAATCTCGAAGAAGTCCTTGTAAGAGTTCGAGCAATATTTCGACGAGGACCTATGTGCAACGGATGACCGCCTCCGTTTGGGCGGGGTCACCCTAGACCTCTCCAGTATGTTGCGACGACCAGGAGATTCGAATGATTCCCAAAGAATTCGCCATACTTGAATTACTGCTGCGCAATCAAGGGAAACTTTTTTGCTCCGAACAGATCGTGGCCCAAGTTTGGCATGCAGATGCAAATGCTTCACCCGAAGTGGTGCGCGGGTCATATAAAAAATCTCAGAAAAAAGCTTGAGGCGCATGTGACCGTTCATGGCTTCGGCTACAAAGTCGAGTCCTGCGTGGCATCCACGGGTTGGTTGCATAAATCCGAGAACCGAGAGCCGCCAACTCATAGCGGATAGTCGCTTCAGCGATATCTCGTTCAAGACTTCCGAAATACTTTCGAGACGAAGCAAGGGCGAGTTCTTGCGGATTCCGCGCTCAGCCCGGAGCCCTATTCTGGACGACTTACCATTTTCAACAAACTGATTTCGGGAGGGCAGTCAAACAATTCTGCTTGAAGCTCCGAAAGGCGGGTGAGGTGCGGGGTGCTGAAATGCAAATCAAGGCATCCCTTACTAACCCAATTTTCGTAGAACAAAAATGTGCGCGGGCAATCCAGCGATTTATGCAGGTCGTAATTTATACATCCTGTTTCCTCGCGTGTCTTAGCAACCATGTCGAGCAGCTCTTTCTCGACCCGTTCTTCTAGCCCCGGCTTAGCTTTAAGCTTTGCTACCACGGTCACTCTTTGCATCAGTTGTCCTCCGACGTTCTTCAGAATTCTCGGTCTTTCTGGGGTTATTAATAGTACAACTATTCATGAATTGAATAGTTAGCATTGTTCCACAAGTAAACTATTGGTTCGCGGCTGGTACAAGATGAGAATAATCTTGTGTGGATGAAATTCATGACTCATTACCTACGATGCATAGCTGCATTTTGTTTTGCAATCCTGACCTTTCTGTCCGGAGCTGCTCGCGCCACAGAACAAACCCACGCAGATCTGATTATCGACAATGCCTTCATTTACACCATGGACGGTGCGCGAAGCATCGCTCAGTGCATGGCTATTGCCAATGGAAAGATTGCTTTCGTCGGTTCAAATGCAGACGCCGCACCATTCGCCGGACCTATGACTCGGATTGTCGACATGTCTGGCAAGATGATCCTACCTGGATTTCACGATTCACACGCACATCCGGCAACAGGCTATCTGGAGCAACAGGGATGTGATCTTGCCGAGCTGCAAACGAAGGAACAGATCTTAAAAACCGTGGCGACGTATGTCAAAGACCATCCAGACATTACGTGGGTGACGGGTGGCGGCTGGTCTTTGCCAATTTTCCCCGACGCATCGCCGCAGAAAGAAGAATTAGACAAGGTTGTACCCGATAAACCAGCCTGCCTCATCTCTCAAGACGGCCACTCCGCCTGGCTCAATTCGAAAGCACTGGAAGCGGCAAAAATCACAGCGCAAACAGCTGATCCCGTTAACGGAAAGATAGAACGGCAGAATGGAAATCGCGAGCCTTCGGGAACTTTGCGCGAATCCGCCATCAAACTTGTTAAGGACGTTGCACCAACGCCAACAGAAGCGGACTATCGTAATGCTGTGCTGGAAGTTCAAAAAGAGTTCAACAAATACGGCATAGTAGCGGTTCAAGATGCAGGCGCTGATGAAACAATGCTCAAAGCCTATGCCTCATTAGACGACTCCAATTTATTGACAATGCGCGTGCATGCATCAATGATTGTGGAGCCGGGCGATGCTGACCCGCGCATCGCAGAGTTGAAGAGATGGCGCGACAAATATGACGGAAAGACACTGAGAGTAAATTCGGTGAAGTTATGGTGCGATGGGGTTATCGAGACGGAAACAGCAGCCTTGCTCGAACCGTACCTTAGCGAGAAAAAAACAGAACGCAATACAGGAATGCTCAATTTCCCGCAGGAAGTCTTGAATGCTGTTATCGCCAGATTAGACGCCGAAGGATTCCAAATACACATTCATGCCATTGGTGACGCAGCAGTTCGCGCATCACTGAACGGTCACGCCTATGCTCAAACGAATAACGGTTGGCGGGATCGCAGACACCACATCGCCCACCTCGAATTGATTCACCCGGATGACTTTAACCGTTTTCGCGACATGAACATCATCGCCAATTACCAGCCATTCTGGGCTTATCGCGATAAGTACATCACGGAGCAGACAGAACCGAAACTGGGGCCGGTTCGATCGCGAAGACTTTACCAGATTGCCAGCATGATCAGATCGGGAGCGGTGGTCGTTGCCGGTAGTGATTGGAACGTAACCACACAAAATCCGCTCGACGCCATTCAGGTGGCGGTAACACGATGCGCGCTCGATGCAGCACCGGGCACCGTATTCATGCCCGAAGAAAAGACCACGCTGCCAGAGATACTGGCATGCTACACCATTAATGGTGCGTACCTGAGCAAGACCGAAAAAGAAACGGGCTCCATCGAAGTTGGAAAGTCTGCCGATATCGTGGTGCTTGATCGAAACCTGTTCACTGTTCCCTTTAACCAGATTCACAAGGCGAAAGTGCTACTAACTCTTTTTCGTGGCAGAGAAGTCTATCGCGCACCAACCTATGAAGACTGACTAGTTGAAGACGCGAAAGAATACATTCGAAATTTCCAAGTAGACACGGATGATGCTGAACCTTTCAAGGACATCTTTATTTCCGAATTGGGTGGCGGTTATTCTTTTTCAAATTGTGATTTCCAACGAAATCAACACGAATCCAGTACACATCGAGCTGTTCCGAGACGGGATCTAAGATGAGGTTCTTGGCCCACATACACATAGTGAAGGGACGGTTCTGTTAGGGCAGTAAGGTGCAAATCCGCACGGATTATGTGGTCATAATGCATTTGGCATAGTCCATTTGTCTCGAACGGAGTGGTAGGTTATTATTTGATCCGTCTTGGCGTGTCGATAGTGCGAGTTAGGCGATGAAAATCACCAGCGGCTTAGAGTTAATCATATCTGTTTCTAGTCGCTCTGTAGTCCCGTGGAGTTCGATGACAAAATCAAAGAAAGACGAAGACTTACCGTACTTTACCTACATTTTGAAGTGCGCAGATCAGTCTCTTTACACGGGTTGGACAAATGATCTCGACAAGCGCATTGCCGCTCATAATGCACGCAAGGGAGCGCGTTATACGCGATCTCGAACCCCTGTGGAATTACTTGCTTGCTGGAGTTTTGCAACGAAGCGCGAGGCAATGCAGCGCGAATATCAGTTAAAACACCTGCGGCGAGATCAGAAGCTTGCTCTGATTCGGTCTGCCACGGATTCTTACGCCAAATCGATAATAACGACAGAGCCATAACTATATGCGGCAAGCCCCAACACCCTTCTTGGCGTAATACTGCTGATGATACTCCTCAGCTCTCCAAAACTTTGTCAGTAATTCGATTTGAGTTGTTATCGATCGCTTCTTTTCAGACTGCAATGCCGTTCTGGAAACCTGAGCTTGATGCAGGTCTGCCTCATCCGCACAGAAAATCGCCGATCGATACTGATCGCCAATGTTCCAGCCCTGCCTGCGACCTTGAGTTGGATCGTGAATCTTCCAGAAAACGTTTAATAGCTGGTCGTAAGTAATGACCTCGGGATCATATTCGACCTCAACACCTTCTGCATGCCCGGTTCTGCCAGTGCAGACTTCCGTATAAGTTGGATTAGTTGTATTGCCTCCGCAGTAGCCCACTGCGGTTCTGATGACACCCTTCAGTTGACGAAAGATGTCCTCTGGTCCCCAGAATCAGCCGGCAGCGAAATAAGCTTTTGCCATGATGAGTACCTCGTGTTCAAGGCTATCTAAAGCCCAATTCTAGCCGTATTTGGTCTACTTGGCAAACTCTTTAGTCTAATTTTGTACGATGTGTCACTGTGAAGTAGCGGGTTTCTTCGGTGTTGGATGCACCACTGCAATGGCTGAAGCAGTGGCAGCAATTCATTAACTGTACTAAAATCCAGAGACTAAAGCGGACTCCAAATAAATAGACGAATGATAACCGAATCGACCCAATCTCACTTCCAGTCCCAGTTTGACCTGTCCATCTATTTGAGGCGGGCTGGCGGAGCGTCGGCAGCCGTAGTGAGTAGGGGAACTGCGCCATGGTCGGCGGCATGGGCACCAAATGATGAACCAATTAGTCCCGGCGACAGGTTCCTTACCTACAGTTTGACCAAGACATTTATCGCCTGCATCATCATGCAGTTGGTAGAGCAGGGGTCCATCGACCTCGATGGGCTGTTGGGCATGTGGCTACCTGAACTGCCTTTTGCTCATCAGATAACCATCCGTCAAATACTCAATCACACCAGCGGGCTTCCCGACTATGGCGGTATGGAGGCATACCAACAGTCATTGAAGCAATGCCCTGCCGACCCCTGGACAGACGAAGATTTCATTTCCTACACTTGCGGTTATCGTCTGCGATCGACACCTGGCACGATGTTCAAGTATTCAAATATTGGATATTTGTATTTGCGCCTGTTGCTCGAAGCGGTGACCGGTCTAAAGTTTGCAGATGCGGCCAGAGAACGGATCTTTCACCCTCTAGCACTAAGGTCTACCAGCGTTCATACTAATTTGCAGGAACAGTTGAATCTCTTGCCTAGCTGGAGTCGATATCTCGGACATGGCGAACCGGTCGATGTCCGCGAAACTTATCATCCGGGTTGGGTTTCTCATGGGGTAATCGCTTCTACCGCTCTGGACGTTGCCACCTTCTACTCGGCGCTGTTTTCTCCAGACGAATCGCTCATCAGCATCGATTCGCTCACCGAAATGAAGGAGCTTCATCCAGTTAAAGAGCCACACAGGTATTTTCGAAACGCTGGTTACGGTTTGGGTTTGATGGGAGACCAGCGACACACGGGCAATCTCTACGGACATACTGGCAGTGGACCTGGCTACGCCGCGGCAGCTTATGTAATTGATGATCCCTTTGATGATCCCATCACAGCCGTGGTGCTAGTTAATACGGAAAGCGTTGATATGGCCGAAGGGATGGTACAAGATCTGCTGAATATTGCCCGCGACATCTAAGCGGAAATGACAATTGATGCTGAATCAAGGACTGGTATATGCGTTTATAAATTTTGAGCAGGCTGCTCGCTTCGGCCATATTGGCTGGGGATTTCGCCTGGAAGATCAGAACTCTTTCATCTTCGGCTCCACGGATCACCTGTACCACCATGATGTCTGGGATCTGCCAGCGTGGATTCGATACATGGCGGTTCCTCCCGGAGACGATATTGACTGGTGGTGTGAGACCGGTACCGAGTTAGATATGCTGTCGACAATGCGCACCGGTGTGCATGCATCGAGCGGCCGCCACATACGGTACCACGCTTACAAGGCGGTACCCGTTGCCGGAGCCAATCCGTTGCGGGCCCGCGAATGTGCGCAAGCACAAAGAACGGGCGGTTGGTCCGTGCTGGAAAATAACTGCGTACATCACGCATATCAGATCTTCTCAGAATATGGTGCGGCACCTGTGGTACCAAATCCGTGTGCCGGGCAAACTCTACGAATCCCAAAGACGTGGTTCGCCTCATTGCAGGGCAGTGAGATCCTACTGTAACGAAACTATGAGCAAATACGCGCAATTTTGATGGCGCTGCCTGATGTGCGCGTTCTCCTTGTTCTTCCAATTGGGAACGGCAGCGTCGGATCACCCCAAAGGCTCGTCAGAATCATTGTAGCTCTGCCTGAATTAGCCAGGAGCAAGACGAGTCTTTTACCATGCTCAGCAAATACCGCCCGTACCAACAGTGAGTGCCGTGCGGCCTTCTCTTAATTTGTGATCAAAAAGAGCGTCAAGTTCGGCGCATCCACCACGCAACCCGGCAACCACTTTTTCTGCCCATTCGAGATATTCAACGCGCCGTTGAAGAGACCAATCCGGGGGAGGAGTGTTGATGATGTCATTGATATTGCAAATTTTGTCGGATATTTTGATCAGCTTCGCACGGGGGGATTTGTGTGAGGCATTGACGACTTGCAGTCTTTTCCGCTCTACTTTTGGCAGGTGCTTATCGTCCGTACACTCAAGAACTAAGCCCGTGATTTGATCACCGAAATTCTCACGCAACTCTTCAGGTGACGTGCCCGTATCTTCCACCGTATCATGCAGTAAGGCAGCGGCAATTGTCTCTGTATCGCGCACTTGTGCCACACGAACGAGCAACTCAGCCACTTCTATAGGATGGTTAATATAAGGGGACTCCCCATCCTTCCTTTTTTGAGTACGATGTTTGGCAGCAGAGAATTTCAGGGCAGCGAAAACAACTGCAGTATCAAAGTCACCCACTGTTGCACCCTCCTTCGGAAATTTTCTCATCCTATTATAGGATAGCATCCTCAATTTTTCAGCTTGGACTGCTCTTTACGACCGATTGACAGTAAAGCAATCCCCACCCCCAGTGAGACAAATACACCGAGGAGCACCGGTAATGTGAAGTCAAACGTCTCATTTTTACCAAGCATTGTCGCGATGCTGTTATGAGCAAAATGCAACGCCATTGCTGGAAAAATAGAGCCTGTTCGCCAGACCACCAGCGACAGTAACATGCCCAATGTGGCGGTGGGCATGAATCGAAAAAGACTGAAGTGAAACATACCAAACAGTAAACCGATCACCGGCACATACTGCACCGGCTTCATTCTCATCGACAGGAGTCCTTGAAACACTCCGCGAAAAAGAATTTCTTCGCACACAGCCGGCATCAAGGCCGCTGAGACCAGTATTTGCCACCAGGGAGTGCCTGTGGGCATTATCAGTTCATTCATGGCTTTGAATAATTCCTCAGGCGCCGGCATTAACTTCGATTGAACGGAGAAAAGCCACCCTGCCGCAGCCACGGTGAACGGTGCCATGCAGACAGCGCCAATAATATCTGTAACACGGCAACGGTTAAATGAAAGAGTTTCTTTGATCGGTAATTTATAGATTTTCAAGAACGCTAATGCCGGTGCCAAGACTGCGACAAGCTGAGTTAGAATCAGACCAATTACCGCTTTCCATTGTAATAGCGCTTGTCCTGCATAGAACATGCTGAGAAAGACGCCAACAAACAGGAATAGAAGAGGTTGCGCCCAGGTACCTTGACGAAGACGCTGAGCCGGCGAAAGTTGCAGATTGTACAAAGACTCGTCGCTTTGCAATAAATGCGCTGCCGGTAATGTAAATAAAACGCAGTATAAAACACCCGCCGCCGCAGCCAGCGCAATGAAGAACCAATCAGGTCGTCCAGACAACATATCGACAATTGCTATTGCCAATCCGGAAACAGGAATGAGCACAGCTGGCGACGAAAGAGACACAACCGGGTTAAATGATACGCCGGCAGCACCGATGAGCATCAGCCCGAGATAGAATGCGTATCCCATAGACTGTTGAACGCTGCGAGAATAGGCAGCTAGCAACATAGTAATTGAGACAACTGTCAATCCGAGAGTTAATATCAAGGGCAGGCATAATAGCTCTAGTCCTATCATGGCGGTGGTGCTTAAATGAATGCCGGCTGCCATTTGATACTTCAATGAATAGGTGGTCATCGTGAGAATGATACACACCACCGCCACTGCAAAAATGAGCATGAGTTTTGCCCGAACAATGGTAGATCTATTGGCAGGTGTTAATAACAATGATTCAAGCGTGTTTCGCTCTCTCTCGGCAGTCACGACTTCTGCGCCGGCAGATGAAGCGGCGGCATAAATTGAGAACACTAGCAAAAGCAGAAACGACGCAGCGTCATATCGACTGAGGTGCTTCTTACGAAGATCTTCATCGAGATCTATAAAACGAACCGACGGTTGTTCTCTAGAAATAATGCCGACTCTATGCAATCGGTCCAAAATCATTTCATCCTTGAATCGTGCCAGACTGTCGAGCAGAGCTCCCAGGGTAAGCATCGAGTTTTCTTTCAAACTGTCATACGTTAAAGTCAAAGTACCGCCAGTGCGATTCTCGTCGAGGGCCGACTCGAAACCATCCGGAATAGTGAGCAGCGCATCACAGTTGGCTCCCGCTATCGCCGGAACACCCGGCGTGATCAGGTGTATCTTTTCCGACTTCTTGAACCAATTACTCAACCGAGCAGATGTGCCCAGCAACACAATGCGATGGTCTATGTTGACGATGCGTTCACCTAACTGCGCTTGCAAATCGGTAATCGACAGAACAAACACGGGCATGAGAATTCCGGGAAGTAGAATCCCAATAAGTAGAGAGGCCGGTTTACGAGCGAGTTCCAGAAGGTCTTTCGCGAAAATCGCTTTGAACTCAAACCATCTCATCGAATTTTTCTCCGACAAGATCTACAAATATATCTTCCAAGTAATGCTTTTCGGTTCTCTGGCGCAGTTCATCCAATGTGCCTATAGCCAGCAGCTTTCCACGATGAATAATGGCTATGCGATCGCACAACTTCTCAGCCTCGTGCATATTGTGGGTAGAGAACAGTATGCATTTCCCGGCGTCTCGAAAATCGCGTATAAATTGTTGAGTAGCGAGAATTGCCAGAATATCAAGACCGTTGGTTGGTTCGTCAAGACAAATAACCGGAGGATCATGCACCAGAGATCGCGCTATTGAAACCCTCTGCTTCATGCCAGTTGAAAGTTTCTCACATCGCACGCGAGCGAACGATCGAATATCAAAACGATCAATCAGCGAGCTCACACGTTTTCTCAAGACCGTCTCTTCAACTCCGCTGAGTCTTCCAAAGTACAATAAAACTTCTTCTGCGGTTAATCGCCTGTACAGACTCGTTTCCGCCGAAAGGAAGCCCAGATTTCGTCTCGATTCCTCTGGAGTATTCCTCACATCAAAACCGCAAATTTTCACAGTTCCTTCATGAGGGCGAAGCAACGTAGCTATTATCCGTAGAATGGTGCTCTTACCTGCGCCGTTTGGACCGAGCAAGCCAAAAACCTCGCCAGGCTGGCAGGTGAAACTGACATCGTCCACCGCGGAAAATTCTCCGCGCTGTGGATCGAAAAAGCGCCTGCCTAAATTGGTGACCTCTATGCTCATGAGTCGCTTCCTTCAGTTTGCCGGGCTGGACAATAACCGCTCAGACGTAAGCAAATTTCTAATAAACACAATGCAGAAAACACTTAAGAGAAAATTCTCCGCAA
>JAKFUT010000295.1 GCA_021732565.1 Candidatus Obscuribacterales bacterium | reverse complement strand
CACTCTTGGAACCGCCGTCACTGGTCTGAAACTTTGATTACGAATTTCCCGTTTACATCGCCGGTATCCATCAGCTCGTGCGCGCGGCGCGTATCACTCAGTGGAAACACGGCGGCAATTTGTGATCGAAAAATTCCTCTGTTCAAATATTCATTGTTCTTGCGATATAGGCAAGAGTAGGATGCACGAAAATTGCACGAATGTGCGTTGCTCATAGTGATTTGCGATGAGAGATCAATATCTACTGGATGCTTGAAACGTGTACCAGCCATCCGTCATGTGCAGCGGTCCTGTTTTATCGTAATACTTGCGCCCATATGGCGTTCTGTCACCAGAGGGGTTCAAGACAAAGCCGTCGACTAAATTGTCGGCGCCGACACCATCTTGTCTCACCGTTGTAGCGATCCAGACACCACCGTTTTGATCAACGCTGACGTCGTAGATCGGAAAGGGCCCGGCCTGCTTGCGAGGAGCCCGTTCGGGTTTAGATTGCGGGTGGGTTTGCAATGCCATTCTTGCTTCACTATCCAGATAGGGTCTGAAAAGCGTGAAACAGATGAATTGAGGCAACTGTGTCACCGGTAGTACACTCAACCCGATCATAATAGGAACAATGAGCAATCTACGTTTCAGAAGTCTTGATTGCGGCGCATCATTCCCTTTCTCGGACCGTTTATGCGACACCAGTATCCAGATCCATGCAGGTGCGGACAACATCCACATGAGCAAGCCGAGCCCATAGTAATTCGACCCACCCGGAATGTGAGATCTGTAGAGTATCAAGAGCGTTGCAATGCCTGCCACTACATTGATGATGGCGAAGGGGGTCCGGAATTTATCGGGCGCAGGCATTCGGCGAATCGATCTCTTTTGGTTGAATGCGGCAATGCCAATGATTGCAAGAGAAATTGGCTATTGGTTATCTGAATTGAAGCTGTTGCTCCACTACATGATCGCAATTTTACCTCCAATTTCACGCCCAGCACTCATTTCCCTCAATTATTCGTCAGCTGTTTTGTCAGATGCAAGACGATAAGGTGGAGGTTACCGAACCTCCGGGGACGAACAGAAACAGATCTCGACGCAAAGGTGCCTCTCCAAAGTTTGACGCAAGCGTAAATCTTCTGAGATCAGGGAATGGAGAATCTGGACTCCACACACTGTCATTGAAACTTCCCTATTGTCGTTTGTATCCCGGCGCTCACGGTTCCTGACTATGCTATTAGGTTCTCCGCATAATTTAATGTCAACCATCAACCCGGGGATACTGTCGATCTTTAACAGGCTCTGTTCGACGCGCAACATTCAGATGATAATTCTTTTGATCACTTCTTTTCCGCTCACCATGGTTCGGGCAGAATCGCCAAAGATCACCCCGGTGGATGTGTCGCGCGGACTGACAAAGGCCGTTCTTGTGGAAAACGAAGTAGACACACTCGACAAAGCTCTGCGCAAGCAGGTAGTGCACATGTT
This sequence comes from Candidatus Obscuribacterales bacterium, assembly GCA_021732565.1. Classification (GTDB taxonomy): domain Bacteria; phylum Cyanobacteriota; class Vampirovibrionia; order Obscuribacterales; family Obscuribacteraceae; genus JAKFUT01. The sequence goes on along the minus strand of JAKFUT010000295.1, from coordinate 18,081 downwards.
GGACACTAAGGATTTCGACGGGCTCGACAAGATGGCCAAAGATCTGCGTGGCAGTCGTGAGCAAAGAGTAACGGGGAAGTGGGTGCTTGATAGCTTTTACAAAGCCTTCATTTGGGATAATCCGCAGAACAAAGAATTCCTCACGGAGGCGGAAATTGTTTCGTCAATGAATAAGGTCGATGAGTGGGTTAAAGGTCGGCCGAACAGCGTAACGGCCAGGATCGTCCTTGCCAGCTTGTGGTTTAAATATGCATGGTTAGCCAGGGGCACAGGATTTGCCGGGGGCGTTTCTGCAGAGGGCTGGACGCAGATGAAGCAACGAGAAGGCACCGCCTCGAACATTCTCACCGGAACCCGCAAATTGACAGAAAGCTGCCCTCGCTGGTGGTATCTGATGCTTTCGATCGCCAAAGACGAGGGTTGGGAAAAATGGCGCTATGACGCACTTTTCAATGAGTGCGTCGCTACGTATCCTGACTACAAATCTGCATATTTTGCACGGGTTCTCAATCTACAACCACGATGGCATGGCGAGGCCGGCGAGTGGGAGCGATTCGCTGCTGAATCGGCGGATAAGCTCGGGGGGGCGAATGGCGATAAATTCTACGCGCAGCTCATTTGGGCCGTCGACGCTACGCACTGGTATTACACCAGAGAACGATACAACGGAAAATTGTTCGCGGACTTCACTATCTCCTACCCTCGCGTTAAGAAGGGCTTTGAAGACATGCTAAAGTCCCGTCCGGATTCCATAGCATTGTTAAGTGAATTTTGCCACCTTTCCTGCGCCGGCGGCGACAGACAGCGGGCTGCCATCAGTTTCGTCCAGCTGGCAGGACGTGTAGACACTCAAGTGTGGAATTCTGAAGCGGCTTTCAACACATGTCGCGATGGCGTTTTTATGGTCAATGAAGGGAATCCGACTTCCCCGAAGAGTTTTCAATGATAGATTTTTCGATGGTTACGCCCGTGTTTGGTACTACTCCAGCAGAGTGAACTTCGCCGTCGCCAAATCTCGGCTATTCGGTCCGATTAAAATATCAAAGTCGCCGGCTTCCGCTTTATATTGGAGATCGGAATTGAAAAAGCGGAGGTCATCCCTGGTCAAACTGAAGGAGACAGTTTTCGTTTCTCCCGGGTTAAGCGCCACGCGTCGAAAACCTTTCAACTCTTTGACGGGTCTGGAAATACTACCGACCAGATCACGTACATACATCTGGACAGTCTCGATGCCCGCATATTTTCCCGTATTAGTGACCGTAGTTGTGATATCCAGGGTCTCATTCTGTTTCATGGTCGAGTTGCTCAGCGATAGTTTTCCATATGCAAACGTTGTATAGCTGAGTCCATAACCGAATGGATACAACGGTGAGTTAGGAACATCGAGGTACTTGGAGCGATATTTCTCTTTGTCGTCGAAGGGGCGTCCGGTATTTTTACCGTTGTAATAAATGGGAATCTGCCCGGTATTGTACGGAAAACTCATTGTCAGTTTGCCAGACGGGTTAACATCGCCGAATAACACGTCAACTATAGCGGCACCGGCCATGGTACCGCCGTACCATGTCTCGAGTATGGCATCCATGTGCTCATCTTCTCGGGACAAAGTCAATGGACGTCCATTCATCAATACTAGCACAAGGGGCTTACCTGTTTGCTTCAATGCGTTCAAAAGCTTGACCTGATTATCGAGCAGCCCGATCATACTGCGACTGGCTGCCTCTCCACTCATGCTACAGGGCTCCCCTAGCACTGCAACAACTACATCTGATTGCATTGCTGTTTGCACCGCATCAGCAATGAGCATTTCTGGAGGTTTTTCATCGCTGACGAGGAGACCACCATCTCGATTCAATTTTGCTGTTAGCGCTACATCATCAACAAGATTGCATCCTTTGGCATAGGAAAACTCCTTGCTGCCAAATTTGGTTTCGAGTGTTTCCCAGATACTCTTTGCTTTCTGCCAGTCGCCCGCGCCGCTCCAGCTGCCGATCAGATTCCGCTTATCTTTAACCAGCGGACCGATGAAGGCGATCCGTTTTTTTGCACCCAGCGGCAATATTTCCTTCGAATTCTTTAGCAGCACTATGCTTCTTGCGGCAGATTCTCTGGCCAAGTTCAACTTGTCGGCGCTCATCATTTGCTCGTTGCTGCGCTCTTCGCTCAAATACCTGAATGGATCATCAAACAAACCCAACCGGTGCTTAGTCTCAAGAATGCGGTAGCAAGCTGCATCAATTTGAGCTAAGGAGACCTTTCCAGACTTAACAAGTTCTACGCCGTGCTTGATGAAAAGCTCGCTTACCATATCCATGTCGATTCCGGCGTTTAGAGACATTTCGGTTACGCGACGACCATCGCCTACACCATGCGAAATCATCTCAGTGACTGCCGTGTAATCGGTAACCACCAACCCGGCAAATCCCCACTGCTTGCGCAAGATGTCAGTGATGAGCCATTTATTGCCGGTGGCGGGAACTCCGTTGACTTCGTTGAAGGAAGTCATAACCGTTGCAGCTCCTGCATCTACCCCCGCTTTATACGGTGGCAAATATTCATTGAACATTCGCACCGCACTCATGTCCACCGTATTGTAATCACGTCCCGCTTCTGCAGCACCATAGAGCGCGTAATGTTTTACACAGGAGAGTACTCTGTCAGCATGGTCATAGGTCTTTCCCTGATAACCGCGCACCATGGCTTGTGCAATACAGCTACCTAGATACGGATCTTCACCTGCACCTTCGCTAACTCGCCCCCAGCGAGGATCGCGTGAAATATCAACCATGGGTGAGAATGTCCAGTTGATTCCATCTGCAGAGGCCTCGGCCGCGGCGGCAGTAGCCGTTCTTTCGATCAAATCAGGATCCCACGAACAAGACAAACCAAGCGGGATGGGAAAAATCGTGCGATGCCCATGAATTACATCGTATCCAAACATAAGCGGAATCTTCAGCCTTGATTGGTTCACTGCAATCTGCTGCAATTTGCGTACAGCCCCGGGCGTGTAAGTGTTGAATACACCGCCGACCAATCCCGCCTTTATCTTTGTGTCAACCCCCTGGCTTATGACTGGTCCGGTGATGTCAAAACCGATCGAGAGTAGATTCATCTGCCCCAGCTTCTCTTCCAGGGTCATCTTATTCATCAGGTTAGTGATAAATGATTTCGTTTCTAAGCTGTGCAGAGGCAATCTTTCGTTCGCTTTCACAGCATCGGCCGCATTCAATGGCAACGCAGCCAATTGCATAACGCATACCAAGCATACGAGCCACGCCAGCCACCACTTACTCACTGAAATACCTCCGACCTGCGGTATATGTAGTATATCAGTGCTCAAATGTCGCGAGCAGAACGAGAGAATCGGTAGCCAAAGGCGTTTGACCTGCTGGCATCACGGGGTACGAGACTCTGAAGAATGGGAAGGTCGATTGTGGAAATGCTGCCAATTGTTCAGACCGCGTCCACCATCGGTCAACGCCACAAAGGAAAGACACCAGTTGAGTTTTACCGTTGAAAACCAGGTGGGCGAAGTAAAATGACAGGTTCGCGTATTGCAGTTCTCGTTGCCATAGTTAGTGTATCTGGCATAACAGCGTCACCGTGTCGTGCTCAGTACTTCGGCGTAAGTAGTCAGGGCGGGTATCAGAACGACGCTCAAAACACAAACTACCCCGGTTCTGGCGGTCGATTAGACAGCAACGAATACAGGTCAGATCGCCAATCTCAATCTTTCAGTGAGCAACAGATGGAGACACAGCCAGCTCGGCAATCTTCAACAATGCAAGACCTGGAGCAAGAGCTAAATTCGATCGATACCTCCAGCGCATGGTCCAGAACGCCGGTGGTGTCACCGGCGGTAGTAAGCCCTGGCATGAATTCAAATCCAAATGGATCAACGACTCCCTATATACAGTATGGACCGGCTTCGGCCCCTTTGGGAGGGTTGCTGCCCCGAGTGAACAGGTGGGATGTGTTGCGTGTTTTCCTTCAGGGCGGGTCGCTCTTTGACCATGGTGGTGCCGGAATGTCCGCGCCTGGTCCGGGAGCCGGCGCGGCACAGGCCACGAGTACAGCCTATTCAAATTACCAACAAGCGGAGAATATGGCGACCAGAGCACGTAACGCTGCGGATCGTGCTCGCTATGGAAGCGATAAGGGGAGTAAACAAAATGCAGCTAGCGAGGCATATTACGACGCGAATGATGCCGAGGGTGCCGCTGACCGTGCATACTCCGCCTCGGCCTCTGGAGATTCACAAGCAAGAGGGTATGCGAATCTTGCTCGAGAGGCTGCCAACCGCGCTCGCGAAGATGCCAATCGTGCCAGATATAATGCTGATACCAGTTCGTAACGAGGAACATCACGTGGGGGTGTTGAACGTTGCACGAGTGCTTATTCAAATGCAGATAGACACGCGTTCATGCATCAAAAAAACATCACGTGGCGGGTGTTGTTTCTGTTGTTCAACTCTTTTGTGCTGAACATAGGCTTGCACTTCTCTGCGCAGTCATTTCGGTTCACGTTCACAGCAGAGCGTCTTGCAAAGCCCAAGTCCGCATACAGTTGTCATGCACTTCAGAAACATACTGTTGTCATTGAATCACACTAAGATTTCTTCGTCGATAATGCCTAGGACCGCCCGCCCACAACTTCTCGTTTCGTCAGTGCATCGTATCGGGGCAGACTAAGTACTTTGTCCGCCGAAATAGCGTAGAGATGCATACGATCAGAAGCAATTATACGATTTGCTGTACGGCTCCAACAGAGGAAGTCGTAGAGGTCCTGATCTCCAAGAAGCTCCGGTTCAATGTGAATGAACGTGCAATTGGCAGGAAAATAGAGTTTACCGATGTCACCATCGTCATTTTCGCCTTCCATCAGAAGAATGCCGCCTGCAGGACCAGGCAGAGCCTGCATAATGTTCGTCAAATCGGGCAGGTGAGGCTCTGGCTCCTTACCACGATGAATCTCGAACAGCTGCCGATTCTTCAGAAAGAAGAATCCATCATTTCCTAGTGCTACAGCGCAAAGAGGATCATAAGCTTCGGTGACACCGAGGTGAAAGGTTCGATTGAAACAAGTACCATCCCATTCATAACCATCGCCCTCCCAAAGGAGCACTTCTGCGTTATCGGCTAGCCGAGCGATATCTTTTACTATCCTGGCATTTGAAAACGAATCTTTTCGCACCTTATGTGGTGGCAAGCCATGTGCCGGGCGCATCTCACTGCCGTGTTGAATCCAGGCGAAAACATCCGTTCCTTCTTCATTAGCATCAGTTTCAGGAACGAGCAAAACTCTTTCGTTTATTAAGAATCCATCGCTCACTTTAATTTTGGAACCGTCGATGCTGACGTCGAATATTGCTTCGGGATCTTTGTGTAAGTCCGCCAGTATACGGCCGCGAGCCGGTGTTATCTGACCTCTCTTTGCCCCTGACCGTGATATGAAAAGCCATTTGCCACTGTTGCCGCGATCCGCTCTCCATGTAAACTCTTCATCGCGGACATGGCATTGAGGCGGCCATTGACGCAGGTCGAGGATGAGAGTGGTGTCAGGCAGAGCACTTGAAAGCACGTGTATGTCTTGACCCCCGCCTACTTGATCTAATCTTTGGGGTAAGGAAAACTTTTCCACGGGACTAACGCCAGGAACATTCTTCAGATGATCTGCGGTCATGAGCGTGTCATCGCCCGGAACTTGTCCCATAATGGGCACGGCCAGATCCGTTGCTTCCCAATAGGCGAAGCCTTTCTCTTCCGCAGACTTTAAAATGTTCACGAAACTGCGGAACATCCTGCGTGGACCTTTCTTCAGTTTTTGCAGCTGCGCTTCCAACCAGTGTCGAACGATTGCAACTCGGTTGGAAGGAATGTAAATTCCCGTAGAGTAATTTCCTGTGAACCATTGTGGAAAGTTGTTTCTCAACTTCGGATATTGTTCTACGACTTGAGCAAACAGTGGTTCCGGTGAATGAGCATACTCGTCGGGGAATTCGTCGAGACCTTGGTCATCCGGCCACAGAGAGAATGCTAGACCTCGCTCGTAATGGTGTGGCAGGGAACACGAGCTGTATATAAGCGCCAACTGACAAACCAGTGAAGCTACGGTTTCCTCATCTATTGGATCACCGTCCGAATCTACGCCATCAGTCAAAGCGCGCCTCACGGTGGACCAAAGCTCGTCAGCATCTTCGCGAATACTGTCCAATAGGGTTGGTGCGAGGTTGCGACCGAGCAACTTCGGTACAAACTCCTCTCGAATCGCTTTTTCGTCCACCAAGTGAAAGGTACAATCGTAGCCCATCTTTCTTATCCTCCTCATCTTAAATAGCTTAGCCAATAACTCGTGTTGCATGGACCTGGCTAGGTGGAACAGGGGCGCCGGCGCGTGACATTAACTTAGCTGGTTGCGGTGGTCCCAATAACTGATTCCCTGGTTCAAAGTTCACCAAACACAAATTGTATCTCTTGCATTCAGGAAGCGCTGTGCAGTGAAGATGACCTCTGCCGAACTACGCCTCCAGTGCACCCTGCGTACGTCAATACCAATGATTGAAAAATTTACCAGCGCAGTAATATCACTGCGGGATTAGGCGCAGAGATAATATGCACAGGGCGATTCAACGGTCACACAGCCAACGGAAGTGCGCAAGTAAGGGCGATGGGAAGAAGTACGATAGTAGCTTCTGATCGGTGCCGGATGGAGCAATTTCGCTTCTACTATTTCGTTTTCTTGGACGCTTCTTTTATACCCATGGCTTTCCAGAGGGTGGTGAGTGGAACTTTGATGTCAGAATCTTTCCATGTTGGTTGTCGATGTGAACGATCATCTTTCCATCTTTGTCATGCTCCACACCGGATATGGTGATAAATGGTGCCCACCTATAGGACCTTTGTCGGGGTCTCTTAGCGCACCCGCATTTTCAAGCATACAACTACCGGAAAGCTTCATCCGTAGCGCTTTTGCTCTGAATTACCATTCGTTGCAACTATTGCGAAATCATTTGCCCTTACGTTTAGTTGCAGAGGGGCGAGCGCATCGATTGGCTCTTGGAGAAGGAACGTCGAGGGGAGTCTATGCGGCCGCATTTAGAAAGCGGGAGGGGACATCAATGACATACTCAAAGCAGAACGAAGGCGAAGATGCATTTTTATTCGCAAGGGCTGAAGGGCAGCCGGAAATTAATGGACATCTACAGCTAATTGAGCAGATTCCCATGCTGAAAAAATCGGGAAGTAAAGGCGATGTGCAAGGCGCCCTGCCAGAGTTTTTTATCGACAATAATGATGCGCCTCCACAACAGCAAAAGCCTCAAGTTGAGAAAGCGGTTGAAGGACTATTCAAAGCCATTGAAGGAGTGGACGGACTGTTGAAAGCTGCTCGTGATCGGCAAGCAGAAGAAAGGGAAGCTGTTCGGGAAGGATTGCGTACTATCGATCGGATTGCGCAAGTGTTACCGAATGCTGAATTGAAACGAGATAGCATCCAAACCGACTTCAATGGTAAGGCTGGCGATTTTGTAACTGCTCTGGGAGGGAAGCCATCACCGGAGCTCGATTTGATCAAATCATTTTCGTTGAACAAAGACGGGAAATTGGCGATAAATTTGACCGAGCCGAAGGACTTGATCCTGTTCAAAATTGACAAGGAAGTCACTGGCACGTTGACTGCAAACTCGACCCGAAATGAAATTGTCATTGCCGATCTTCATGGAATTGATAAACCCGGATGGAAGGAACGCACACCGGCAAAGAACATGACAATGAAAGTGGAAGAGAGACAGAATGCTGAAGGACAAGTGCAAAAGTTTCTTATTTGTACGGTGGACAAGTTTCCCATTGCCAATTCACCACTCACAGACGAGCAAGCAAGATCGTTTCACAAAATATGCCAGCAGCTGGAGAAGCCGGAGAAGAACTTCATAGCGATTGCTGCTGAATTGGCCAAAAACGGCGATGCAGAACGGGCCAAAATTACTGACGTCTTGGCTCTCAGCAAAGGCATATCAATAAAGAGGGACGGTCACTATGAGGTCAACTTCGACGGACCGATGGTGATGGGTTTTGGCAATGCTAGCAGGCTCGACTTAGATGCGACACTTAAGGGGCAACTAGTCACAAATAAGGATGGAGTCAATCTGGAGATAGCGGGTGCTCGAGTTGCTATTGATGCGTTGCCGGATTCTGTCAAAAAGGCGCTCGACGCAAAGGACGGAATCGACCTTAAAAGTGTGGGTCTTAAGTACATTCAGCCTGAGCAAAGAATTCTTCCGAGTCTAGCGTTTGAAGCAAGTGTGCAGATGAAGAACGATACACTCAAGGGCATTAAATGGATTACTGATGGACAACTCGGCTCCCCGCTAGGGAAAGATCGAAATTTTGAGTCGATTCAGGTACACCTTGAGGATAACGAGAGGCGCCCCGTTCAGGCTAAAATCATGATTACGGACAAAGCAGGTTTCGACACATCCAAGATTCACGGACGTGTTGATCTAGTGGGAGCACCTGAGGCCAAAGAGGCTCTAGGTAAAAAGTTCTTGCCCGACGAATTGGCCGACCTTGCTCCAGTGCTCAGAGATGTGCAAGCAATCAATAGGCGGACAGGGCAGCTTGACGATGCAAAAAATATAGCGTTCGGTGGATTGGCGTTCTTAGCATTGGTTGAACAATCAAAAACGCATCGGCCCTATCTCCAGGAAGTTTTAGAAATTGAACGTAGCGGAAAAGGCTCATTCGAGTACAAGGGAGGAAATGTACTGATGGGCAAGCGAGTCAGTTTCGGCCTTCACGAGGAAAAGAAGGAGGACAGAACGGTCTTTCATGACCCCGAAAAGAATGTCATTGTTCGAAATGAATTTGAGTGGAAGAAACAAGACATTGCCATCAGAGGCCTCGCATTCGATACTCTCCCTCTAGTTGACAAAGCCGGTCTGGCCGGCTGGATGGCTGTTGTGCCGGTTGGCGGAAATCTTATGGAAACTTATCTAAAAGAGGGACCTTACGTGTATCCGCACACTCTTACCATAGACAAATTTCATTCACTCAACCAAATAACCGATGCTCAGGATCCAAAGAAGATTTTCGCGTCGGCCATGGATGGATGCACTGCTAGTCTTCAAACAGATGGCTTTGTGCGCGGCATACAGGCCTCGTTCGATGTGCAAGGGAATTTTCAAGGCGGAATTCTCAATGTTGCAAATCCTTCCATGTTCGTTCCCGGTGACACTGTTCGCGTTCCGCTCGATCCGAAAATTCCCAAATTAGTTGATGCGATGAAAAAACAGGCTCAAGACTTTCAAAAGTTGTTCCAGCAAAACTGATTGTGATTGCCAACAGTTGTTAACTTCAAATCGAAGGCAGGGCGGGCAGCCCTGCTTTCCGCTCTACCGGGAGATTGCGATATTCTCTCAGTTTGATGCCCGCTACTGTAACTTGCGGATAGATCCGCCCGATGAAATGGTGGTTTGGCGAGTCGTGGCTGGATGAATACTGGACTCGACCGATGTCCAGTGAATATACGATAGAGCCTGACGAACTATTAAAGTTGCGGATTGACCGCTGGCATTGAAAATGGCTTGTGCGAAACACAACGTGAAGATTAATTCGGCGCCCGGTTTTGAAGACCATATTTGTACGAAGATTACAGATGGTGTCTTTTGGGAATGACCGCTATGGAATATTTGCCATATTAATTGCCTGACCTTCGGAGCTGAACGCCGTGAAAGACCCCGAGAAAGGAAATCGGCCCGGAACAGAACCAACCAAATTGATTGGTGGAAAATATGAAGTAACCTCTGAGCTAGGACGTGGAGGCATGGGCGTGGTGCTGAAAGCCCGCCACGCAGGTCTGAGCAAACTTGTAGCTATAAAAGTTCTAAATGCCACCATGCTTGTCGACCAAAACAGCCGGGCCCGGTTTGAGCTGGAGGCTCAGGCTGGTGCGCGTCTTTCGCATCCCAATCTTGTCTCGGTGTTCGACTACGGTTTTACCGACGACGGAGCCCCCTACCTCGTAATGGAATACGTGGAGGGTGTGAGCCTTCAGCAATTTCTTAGCGAAGGTAACCGAAAAGTTGATGAGGTGTTAGGAATTCTGATCCAGGTTGGTAAAGCTTTACGTTACTTGCATGATGAAAACATTGTTCATCGTGACCTGAAGACCAGCAATATCCTGGTTCAAGAAATAGCGGAGGAGCGCTATGGTCGATTGCTCGACCTTGGGATCGCCAAAGTGTTTTCCGAGAACGAGGGCGCGGCCCGATTGACAAACACCGGAACAGTTTTTGGAAGTCCGGCATACATGAGTCCTGAACAGTGTCAGGGGCAATCCATAGACGGGCGCGCCGACATCTATTCTTTCGGGTGCGTGCTCTATGAATGCATTACAGGAGAATTGCCTTTCACTGGAGACAATCCTCTTCAGATAATGCTTCAGCACATTACCGATCAACCGAAGGCGGTTCCCTATAAAGATCAGAGGGACCACGAACTTGCAGAAGTCGTCGCAAAGTGTATGGCGAAAAATCCGAGCGCACGATTTCAAACTATGCGGGAATTGCTGGAAGTGCTTAGCAGAATTGCAGCGCTTTCACCAAACGAAAAACCTCGGGTACGAGCCGACAGTCTCACGCGATCCTACGCGCAGCCCACTATAGTTAACGGCGGGCTTCAGTTAATTGCAGCTGTGATGTGCGTGGTCGTTGTGGCGCTTTTGGTCTACGGACAGTTTTCAAAACCAGGCATTCAACCTGCAAGCGTGTCTTCACAGTCTTCACCGGCAACCAGCGCAGCGCAGTCTGCTGAGGCTCTTTCACAGAGATTAGCAATAGAGCAGGCTGCCACGGACAAAGCGCGAACTGAACGCCTGGCCAGAGAAGCGGAATCGTCGCAGAGGGCTAGTGCAGAAAAGTTAGGTCTAGAGAAAGCTGCGGAGAAAGCTGCCACTGAAAGACTGGCTTTGGAGCAGGCTGTCGCAAGGCTCAGTGCAGAGAGGGCAGCAGCAGCAAACGGTGCACCTCTACAAGCAGCGCCTGACCAAACCGATATGATCAATGCTTACAGGGCTAAAGTGCAGGCCCTGGGTCAGGCATGTGATAGAAGGTATGCTGCCACCAGAGAATCATTGAGAGCCTTTGAGCAGAGTACAGCATCAATGGATAATGGGACAGATGCTCTTCGCCGGTACAATGATAACATGGCTGTGCAGAACGGGCTTCGGCGGTAGCATCATCACTTGAGTTACTGATTCGTTCTGACTGTAGCTTTGCGCTGACCGGCTTTCATCGCTGCGGCAAATTCTTCAATTGGCACGCCCTGGCCTTTAGGATAAGTATGGTCCGGTGTTCCGCTGACGGTGTTATCGTAGTACACCAATGCAGGTGGACCCTGTTCGATGTGCGTGATTACCACGGCGTGGTTTCCAGCGCCGCCGTCGCGATTACCCATACCGAGGAACTTGCCTTCTTTGTCGTTGATGGGAACGCCGACATTCAATGGTCCCTTGTTCTCTTCGTAAGCTTTACGCAAGTCGTCTGCTGTTTGAATGGGACGATCTTCGTATTTTTCTTCGGGGAAAAGAGTCTTGAACATTGTGTCTTTGTCACCTGGTTCCAGACCGCCGAACTTGTTCATTTTATCTTCCCAGAACCAGGGATTAGACTTCTCAAGCCGCTCTCCAGTGTCCTTGTCGGATTTTACGCCATCGGGATTTTTGTCTTTTTCATTGCGCGATTCGCGTGTTCCCGGGGCATATGACTTATAACTTTCGCCATCTTTCATGGGAATGTTCATGGCGAAATTCTGGAATACTTCACTGGCATAACTGCGCTCTTTGTTTGGATCAGTCTTGTCGGCAAGTTTGCCGCTAGCATCTTTTTGAGCTTCAATGGTTTTTTGATCGCCGTTTGGCAAAGTGACCGTGTACTTGCCATCAGTGGCTAATCCTGAGACCATCTCCGCATAGCGATCGGGGTGGGTCATAGCCATTGTCTTTTCAGCGTTGGCAGCTACGCAGGTTTGTTTCTCTCCCTGTTTTATGTCTTCCGGATGAGCAATCTGGTGAGCCATTGAACCGGCAATTTCGTAACGCTGTTCGCCACTCAATTTCGTCGTGTTGTCTGTTGGAGCGGTGAGGATCTTCTCCATGCTTTCGTATACTTTCTTCTGTTGGTCGGCAGGCAGTTGATCGATTTTTTCAAGATCCTGGCGAACCTTCGTTTCCTCTTCCGGTGTCATGTCCGGATGAGCTTTCTTCATTTCACCGACAACTTCGTTGTGCTTGTCGTTGTTAGCATTCAACGCGGTATTGTCAGTGGTGGCGTCCTTGGCTTCGGCAGGTTTGTCCGACGGATTCGCAGCACTCTTGTCTTGCGCATCTGCCTTGCCGCCCTTTTGAGCATCACCGGAGACTGGTCGACCTGAATTGCAAACTGCCATTTCAGGAGTGACACCATCAATATGCAAGTCTGGCAATAAATTGCCACCTTGCAAGAATTTATCAACTGGATCTAAAGTAGGAAGCGCCGTGTTGCCAGACATTATCTCTCGCAGTTGCTTGAGACCTTCCAAGCTGTAAAGCTTACTGCCTTCATTTTCGGACGTTTCCGGCTGAGCATCATGCTTCTGGAACTGCTCTACCTGATTGGCGTCATCGAAACTCATTTATGTGATCCCCGCTGGTGCTTGTAGTTCTTCCCACGAGGGATTTCTGGAAATTACACGGATATGCGTCGGTAAAGCTCGTTCGCCTCGATACACACTTGATCCAGCCACGCCGCAATTCGAAAAAAGACTGATCTTCCTCGCTTTCGGGTTCATAACTACTGGAAAATGAAATATGACGGGCAGAGCCTGCGTATACAGATCGGCTAAGGAATTTTCAATATACAATCGCTACGATTCGGCTGCCGAGTAGCCTCTCATCGGCTATCGCACGCTCATTACCTACCTATGCTTAACCGAAGAGCCTTGGCAGAGCCTGAGTATTTTCCTGATGGACTTTAGGTAAGGTATATCAGCACGACTAACATGATTATTGAGCGTCGCCGGATCATTGATGGACTCTAGACTACTCGATCAATAAACCCGAAATCAAGGTGCTACCGCTAATAATGGACCGGATGTCCGCGATCCCTTGATACTCTACGATCGAATTCCAAGTTGTCATCAATGACCATGCCCTGCGCCTGAACAGAAAAGATAACCTCAGTTCTGTCTTTTAGTGAAATCTGAGTGTTCACGCGGAATAAATCAGTTTGATATACAAGACCTGGTCAAAATCGGAAAATGTAGCTCAATCTGATTGTGAGACTTAGCATTATTTGGCTTTCAATTGACGCATAGTTAGAAAGGGGATGTGTTGTGCTCGCTGAGACCCAAGATGTCAGCAGTGATTTGCGGTACTCGCTGTAATGAGGTTGGGGCAAACGTATTGCGGCTCGGTGGGACGAGGGGGTGTTTCTGTCTGTTGCAGAACGAGTTTCAGTTGGCGATAATCTACTTTTGTTTGACACGAGAGTAATTAATGCGACCTTCAACACGGGCAAAGGTATTAACACTTGCGGCAGGCGTAGGTTTGGTTGCCAGTCATTCTGCTTTTGCAGCAGAGAGCACCATGCCACCGCAATATGCAGAGCAGATCAAACCGGAAGTGGCCGCGAGATATAGATACACCGAAGATGGTGCCTATTCAAAATCCGTGGGTGTGCCAACGTACGAGTGGCTGCCGGCTGACGGCACACCAAAAGCCGTGGTTCTTGGAATTCACGGATTAACTTTGCATGGCAGACGATTTCGGGTGCTTGCCCGCAGTGTTGCTGTCAACGGTATCGGTTTTGTCTCTCTCGACATGAGAGGGTTCGGCCGTTGCCTCTTTGATGAGAACAAGCAGTTTAGCACCGCCACGGATGATCGAACAAAGATCGATAACGAAAAAAGTTATGAAGACATCGTGAAATTGGCGCAGCAGATCAAAGCGGCCTATCCCGATCGACCATTAGTTGCACTCGGTGAAAGCCTTGGCTGCACATTCTGTGTTCGTCTAGCGGCTGAGCACCCTGAACTGGTGACTGGTGTGATACTGTCTGCCCCTGCCGTAAAAGTTAACAAAGACATGTACTTCGGCAATGGGCAAATCCGGCAGGGGCTGAAATCAATTGTGGTACCAGATCACGAAATGAACCTTAGCGGCTTCTTTGCTGAATTATGCTCGAGCAGAAAAGATGTGCAAAACGAGATGCTAGATGATCCTCTGGTGCTCAAGAAGATTACCCTGCGCAGATTGGTGGCAACCGATCTTTTTGTCGATAAGATTACCGATTGGGGAAAACAGACCGATCGCAGCTTGTCTGTATTGATATTGCAGGGAAGTAGTGATGGCTGTGTCTCGCCCAAGCATGTAACGGATCTAATGAATGCCATGCCGTCGGACGATCAGAATCTGGCGTGGCGAGGAAAGTATGGACATCTCCAATTGGAGACCATGTTCATGCGTGCACCTGTAATAGATGCCATTGGAAATTGGCTCCTTGATCATGGAATTGAGAGGCGAGGCAAAATGAAAGCCTTGCAGCAGAATATCGAAGATCTGGGAGGTCAAGTTTCGCGTTAGCGATTGGAGTTGGCGGGCATCAAAGGAAACATTGAGCCTGGGCGACCGGAACCGGGGTCACTTTGCTGGAGGAGCAATATCGTGCTCGACCGCTCGGGAAGCACAAGTTTGAAGCTATCGAGTAATGAAACTCGATAAAAGGCTATCTATTAGGGCTTCTTGCCTTTTTCTGTACGCAGTATTTGTTGGAACTGACGCCATCCGCCGGTGGTGGAGAGCACCGGGTCGCTTGCTCCGCCGTTATTCGGTTCGCTTGGCAGAAATGCGCTAAGTCCGCCGAGATTCTTTCGATCATCGCGTCCGTAATATGATTTCGTTAACATTGTTCCTTCGTACAAGACGCTGTGTGCTGCCATGCGAAGAGTTCCGTCTTCATCTTTGAGTTTGCCTTTGCTGATCGCGACGAGCACCTTCGCCACGAAATCCTTGAGATCACGCTTGCTGTTATTTTTGTTGAGCAGCCCGAGAAATCCTGATTGAGTAGTTGACCCGACGTCTTGCGATTGCGGGCCGAATAATAACTGCGAAACACTTTCCGGGCGAGACAGGTCGGAAGAAGAGAACTTATGACCTCCCACTGTAATTCCATTCAGCCACTCTGGTCGCAGCATTCCTCCGGCGCCTGGAAGAATTCCGATGCCAGGCATTAATGAACCGAAGCTGAACTTTCCGTAGGCAAAGGTTTCTTTGATCAGTTCTCGAATCACTTTCAGATTCTCTGGATCCTCGCAGAGTTTTGCAAGTTTCTCACCAAATGAGTCCAGTGATTTTCGGAACGTTTCATACCGTTCCATATCAAAGTGTGCCAGTGTTTTGAAATCAGTGTTGTCTTTCGATTGAGCAACGAAAATGTCTGCCAGTTCACCAGCCGTCATGGAAGGCTTTTTCAGCAGTTCCAGCAGCTGTTTGTTATCTGCACCGGCTGCGTCTGCGCCTGTCCCTTCCGGCTCCGCAGAGGCTACCAGGTGACGGGTAATACCACTGGTAGATTCGAGTACGCCGTTTTGCGCCATCAAACATGCGTCGAACTGAAGTAAGTCTAGTTTCTCGTGACCAGTTCCCTTCAGTCCATTCTTTACCGCTTTGCTCAGATTTGCCAGGGACATGTCTCCAACGTCACCGTGCAAACCGCCATTGCCGGAGCCATGTGAATCAAGCGTGAGTGCGAGATTCTTTGACTCATAGTTCTTCGTTGTAAACTTCAAGAGGCCTTCGACATCGTCGGCATAGCCTTTCGTTTGGCCGGGTGCCCCGAGCTTCGTGACTTTGCCGTCTTTCAGGACAAATCGTTCCAGGGTGAATTTTCCGTCTTTGCCTTTATTTGCTGTTTGGACGACGATAGTCACAGGTTTGTCTGCTGTTTGGGCAGCCAGTTCCTGGAGTTTCTTGGTTCTCTTTTCTATGGTGCACTCATTGCTGAAGTCAGTGGCAATGTACATCGCCACCACCCATTCTTGTTTTGCTGACGGTTTCGGTTTGTGATCTATTTCGAGTGGTTTATCGCCGTCAAACAAGCGGAGCACGCCCCCGAATGAAAGGTCCCTTGTCGCCTTCAGGGCTGCGCCACCGATGGTAGCCAGAGAATCAACATACTGGTTTGCAAGACTATTGGTGGAATCTTTTGCATTCTGATATAGCTTCTCAGCCTGTGTCAGAAAATGATCTGCATAGCTGTTCCAGTCATTGTCCGCCGTGGCGGCGTTTTGCCCGCCGCAAAATTCGAAGTTGCCTTCGTGTGTATCAATATTGTCTGTCATAGGAGTGTTTCTCTAAAATTGCAACGCCGCGCGGTTTCCCAGGAAGACCGCGACTATTTCCTGGAGTGATATATACAAATATCGGTAAATTCTAGACGGACGTTTTGGCTTCAGTTGTGAGTCCAGTGCTGCGCGTGTGATTTAATTGGAAGCGAGTTGAGCGGGCTCTGGCGCGAAACGAGCGGCTAGCGCGGACGAGGCGACGGAGGAGCCGCAGGGAGCGCTTACAGTTACCGAGTTGAGCGCGCCCTGGCGCGAAACGAGCGGCTAGCGCGGACGAGGCGACGGAGGAGCCGCAGGGAGCGCTTACAGTTATCGAGTTGAGCGCATACTTTTCAGTTTTCTAAAGTCTAGATGGTGCCCTGTGACAAAATCCGATGACTACGTTCATGTACGCGGTGCGCAGCAGAACAATTTGCGCAATATAGATGTCGATATTCCACGTGACAGTTTTGTGGTTTTCACTGGTGTGTCAGGTTCAGGAAAATCGTCGCTGGCATTCGATACAATCTATGCCGAGGCGCAGCGTCGCTATTTCGAGTCTGTTGCTCCGTATGCCCGGCGATTGATCGGTCAACTACCGGCCCCGCGAGTAACCGAAATTTGCGGTCTTCCGCCAGCCGTTGCCCTGCAACAGCGACGAGGTGAGGCAAACGTGCGATCATCCGTGGGCACGCTAACAACATTGTCGAACTCACTTCGAATGTTGTTTTCACGAGCCGGCACCTATCCACCGGGTACAACAGAACGGCTAGACTCGGATGCTTTCTCGCCCAACACTCCGGCCGGAGCCTGTGACGGGTGCCATGGTATAGGCATCACGCACAGTGTCACGGAAGAATCTCTGGTGCCTGATCCCGACTTGAGCATTCGCCAACATGCCATTGCGGCCTGGCCGGGTGCGTGGCAGGGCAAGAATTTGCAAGATATACTCAGCGTGCTCGGATACGATGTGGATAAACCATGGAAAGACCTTTCGCGCAAGGATCGTGACTGGATCCTCTTTACTGATGAAAAACCGGTGGTTACCGTTCATGCGGTGCGCGAGGCACATCGCATTCAACGACCGTACCAGGGAACATACATGAGTGCCGCCAGTTATGTGAGGCACACGTTCGCCACCACGCGTAGTGATACGTTACGCAAGCGCGTGGCGCAGTTCATGGAGGCTGCCGTGTGCCCGGAGTGTAAAGGCAAGCGTTTGCATGCGAAATCGCTCGGAGTAAGCTTTGCAGGTTACGACATCGCCGACCTTGGACACATGCCGTTGGCTGACTTGCCGGCACTATTGGCGGCTGCTCCAGAACTCACATTTGATGGTTCGCTGGCATCACCGAATCCCGGTGATACCAGCGAAGTTGCAGAACTAATCGCGCATGATTTGATCCAACGCATCGCAAAGCTAAGTGAACTCGGTCTGGATTATCTCTCTCTGGATCGCGCCACTCCTACGTTGTCTGCTGGCGAATTGCAGCGATTGCGTCTAGCTACCCAACTTCGATCCGGTCTGTTTGGAGTAGTATATGTATTAGATGAACCATCAGCTGGTCTTCATCCTGCAGATACCGAGGCTTTGCTTAAGACATTGCGCGATCTGAGAGAGGTCGGCAACTCGCTATTCATAGTTGAGCACGATATGGACCTCGTTCGTCAAGCCGACTGGATTGTGGATGTCGGGCCGAATGCAGGCGAAGGCGGCGGACATTTACTT
>JAKFUT010000228.1 GCA_021732565.1 Candidatus Obscuribacterales bacterium | reverse complement strand
TCGGCGACGTTGGGGAGTTGGTCGAGGGTTCAAAACTTCAAAACTGGAACGAAAGGAAACAGTTACTCCTTACTCGCTACCTGGACAATCAAGAGAGAACGGAAGCGGTGCGTTTGTCGCTGCAAAACTTAATCACCGACGAGCATGGTCTTCTTTCACTATACGAACCTGTGGTGAAAGAATTTGAACCGAGAGCTCTCTTAGAGCGAAAGCATCTGCGCACGAATGTGCTGGTGGCCTTTGTAGCGGAGGGCATTATCGGACTGCTGCTAGCTGTTTTTCTTGGACAGCGTTTTCTTAAACGACTGGTGGTCCTGATGAATAACATTGAACGCTTTTCTGCAGGCGAAACTCGCCTGCAAAGTCTTCAAGGCGATGACGAGCTCGCGGAGCTTGACGGAAAATTTCGAGAGATGGCAAAAACTCGGTTTGAAGCCGAAGAGTTGAAGCAGTCTCTTATGGCGATGGTTGCGCATGACTTGCGCTCGCCGCTGGGCTCAGCCAATCTGATGATTTCAATAATTCTGGAAAGGAACGGAGATGAACTCAATGAGTGGACGCAAGTGCGCCTCAGGCGACTTGATTCCGAGATATTTCGTCTTTTCCGATTGGCCAATACATTGCTCGATATTGAGCAAATAGAGAGTAATAAATTTAGCTTGAACTTGGAGGAATGCTCTTTATCTGAGCTCATAGATTCATCAATGGGATCGTTGGCTGGCATGTCGGCGGCAAAAAATGTTCCAATTGAGATTGACAGCGATCAAGTTGTAGCTCTGAATTGCGACAAAGAAAGAGTGATTCAAATTTTGGTCAATCTGCTTTCAAATGCAATTAAATTTTCGCCACAAGGCTCGCCGGTCAAACTTGCAACAAGGCTCTGCGAAAACCGTGTGCGCTTTGAGGTCATTGACAGCGGACCAGGGGTGCCTGAGGAAACTCGCTCACTGTTGTTTCAAAAATTCTCGCAACTAAATCAAGACCAGGCTCTCAAGAAAACAGGCTCTGGTATCGGGCTTTATGTAAGCAAAGTAATTGTTTCTGCGCATGGCGGAACTCTTGGTTATGAGGCACCGGAAAAGGGAGGGAGTTGCTTCTGGTTCGAATTACCCTTGAGCATTGTCGATGAGAACCCAGAGTCAAGCTTGTGAAGATCTTCCTTTCAACGTGTTTTATATCTCTGATAGTAGCTTCCGTGTCAGCCTCTGCCAACGATCAACCTCCTCCACAGGAGTGGCAAAACGCTTCTCGGCTTGCGCATAGATATGCCGGGCAAGAAGAATTTGTTAAATCCGCGCAACTTTGCAAAAGAGCATCAACGCTCCTCAATTCAAGCACTGCCCGCGAAAGTTCCGATATCAAGTTAGACTTGAAGCTAAATGAGGCTTACTACTTGATCAGGGCAGCGCGATATGTGGAGGCCGCAGACATACTAAATTCAACTCAGACTGAAATTGAGAAGAGCAAGAATGAATTGCTGCATCTGCGATACTGGCGTCGCGCGGCATTTCTGGAACTCGCAAGACGCAACTATGCGCGCGCGGCTTTTTGCCAACGAAAGGTTATCGATATTACGGCGAATCTGTTTGGACGCAAATCTTCTGACTATGCAACAGGGCGATATGATCTGTTAGTGATACTCATGAGCGCCAACTCGTGGAATGGTGCACTGGAGGAAGCGCGAATACTAATACAGATGGAAAAATTTTGCAAAAGCTGTGCTCAAAAAAAGGTGTATAAGCACAGGTTAGAAACCTTCTTTGCGACAGAATCCAGCGAAGTACTTAAATCGATCGTGCAGGGTTCTTATCAAAAAGCTACAGATTTTTTGAATGAGTTTGGTCCGGTCGCAGGTGACGACCATCGTGTAATGAGTCTGGCGGACTCGCTCTTGAGCTCTTCTTACAGAAGCTCCGACAGAAGGATACGAGTTCAAGCGGCACAGTTGGTTTGCCACTATGCGGACAGAATAGGGAATGCCTCAAATGCTACTGAACGACAGTCGAAACTCACGGCTCTTACAACCCTAAGCTTCGAGAATGTGTACGAAGGAAGATTCACTGAGGAAGCGGAGAAATTAATTGATCAAGTGACTGACAGCATAGTCAGGACGATGCCATCAGTTCCTCTGAGTGAGAACCGGTCCTACATACAGGCTGCGTCTATGCGCGCGATTATCAAAGCAAAGCGTGGTAAGGTAAAAGAGGCAGCCGCCATACTGGATCTCCTGACGCCTTCGCCGCGTAAGTTCAATGACATCTACGATCTCGACGGCATTTATCAAGCTCGATTAGCGTTGGCTTCAATTTATTGCTCAATGCAAGACTTTGCGGCTGCACGAGATCAGTTTGCCAAGCTGTTTAATTTGCTATCGACTATGAGAAAAATCCCAAACAGAGACTACTGGTCGCAGCTGTGGCGCAACGCTGAAGCCAAAATCCTTTCAAAAGAACGAACTTAGCGCTTTTTCTCGCGTTTCGTGCCGTAACAAATCCGTAATTCTACGGCGACGTTTTCTTACTTGACCATTTCGCCATTCATTGAGTCAGACACATCGCGATTAAGAAGATTGATTTGCTTTTCGAGCCAGGAGTCTTGCTCCCTTGCGTAACCGCCAGATCCAACCGCACTTGCCGCTGCCGACAACCTCGAGTATTCGCTGCGCAATCCAGCCGAGGCAGATTGGCTCAGCGCACCACTTTGCTCGCCTAAACGAATCTGGTCCAGAAGCATATCAAGGCGGTGCGTAAAATTAGAATGAGCCGGTGATATGAGAACAGGTTCGCTCAAAATGCGAAACTCGGAAGGACTTTCCATCACCATTTGGCTGCTTCCACCGGCGCTAAACTGCGGAACAGCATAGCGCACCGTATGCGGTGCACTCATAACGGTTGCCCCGGGAACTCCTATCGTTCTGGTACCGACAATCAATGATTCGGCGTCGGCTCTAGCACTAGCTGAAGTCAATATCGCAATTGCCATGACCAGCCATCCCAACTTAAGATGCATAACAAAATACTCCTTTATCCTGAACTAGTCGGACGGTCCCTCGCGCTCCGCGGTTCCTACAGTTCAGTATCACCTTGGCTATTGCTGTTGCTCAAGCTTCTTGCGCCAACGTTGTAGTCGCGTTCGGCAAATTTCAATCTGAGCATTTCCAGGGCTCAAACGATCGAACTCCCTTAGACAATCTCTCGCAAGACCAAAGTTGTTATGCTTACAAGCTACCATGGCCATATTTACGAGTGCTTGTTCAATTATCTCGTCCTCCTTCGGCAGGACGCCACGCCTATGTCGCTTCGCATATCCTAATGATTCGCGGTAATAATCGAATGTTTGATTGAGTCTTCCGAGTTCGGCCAATACCGAGGCTGAATAGTAACAGAGCAAGAAGCCGGTTTCCGGCTGAACATTGGATTCTCGCTTGATGTTATCGTGCGCCTCCACCAAGAGGGAAAGGCGCTGCCGTGGCGACAAGAACTCATTGCTATTTAAGGCGTAGACAGCGTTTCGGAAAGAAGGAAAGTCCTTAAGGTCTCTGGCAAACTGCACGGCTTTAAGCAGGGTTATTCGAGCTTGTGCTTTGTCGATTTGACATTCAAAGATGCCTTCGTAGATCCGAAATATGTTTCGTACACTTGCGGGCTCGTTGGAATAAGTGAGTTCTGCCGTTTGCATTAGCCGGACGAGGGACTTCACGAAACTCTTCGGACGGTACGACAGCGGGAGGTAATTTGCCTCCGTGGCAAATCCATTTGGCGTGATCCACGGAATACCAGGTGGACCAACTTCCTGCATCAAATCTTGCAACTCTTGCACTCGATCGCCAAGAATTCGCTGGCGAATATGGGGGGGGTTGTCCAGCCTCCTGAGAACCTCACAGTAAGAGACTGCGGTGTTAAGATCTACGGTTTTGTCATCAGTTGTTTTAGGATTTAAGCGCAACTGAAAGGCTCTTTCGTACCACCGCTTGCTCAACACCCACTCTTCGCGACGAGAGTATATTTCTGCGATGTAGCTGTATGCCCGCTGCTTCAAATACACATCCGTAATTTGATTGCTCAAGAGCAACAATTCATTTGTCCTGTTCATAACCGGTTTATCGCAGATCTTCTCATTGGCATAAGTGTGAAGTTGATTGACAAGGGCCTCCATGAGCTCAATCTGGTCGTCTTTAGCCTGCCTCTTCTTTACTGACAAAATCGCAGTCGCAAAAGCTGACTCGCAAATCTCCCTGTTTTTCTCTTGCAAAGCCATCGTACCGATCGTGTTCAGGTCAACCGTAAATTCACGTTGCTGGATTTTCCACCAAGATTCCGACTTCTTGTTCAACTCATTCCTTACAGCGGGGAACCTTTGAATTTGTTTTTTTGAGACAATAGTTCTAACTTCACTTATCGGGTCTGTGTACTCCAACAGAGGGCACAGCTTTTCGTGTGCCTCCGCCGTCTTTTGTTTAAGTGTCAGAAAAAAAACGCTCATTCCTGTAGCGACAACAAAAGCAAGTACGGAGCAATACAGGATTATCATTCCGCGAACATCCCTCGATACTAGCGCACCGGGTGAGTTTTCGAACTTCGGCAACTCAGCAAGGTCAAGGCTCCTCAGCAATTCCAGAACCTCATCTGCCGTACCCGCACGCTGATCAGGACTAATCGCCAGCATTTTCGCAAAAAGCTCTCCGATTGGCTTGGGTATATCAGGCCGCTTGCCTTGCGAATGCGCGATCATGACGTCGACAACGCTTCCTTCAAACAACGGCTTACCCGCAACACTCTCGTACATCATGCAACCAAGAGAGTAGAGATCAGAACGCTCGTCAATCTTACTACCCGTGCACTGCTCAGGGCTCATGTACAAAGGTGTTCCCGGGAGATCGCCCGTGGCTGTCAGTCCTTGCTCATCGCCTAATCGTTTCGCAATGCCAAGGTCAAACAAAGTCGCATGCGTGCAACCTTCCTTGAAGCTGATCATGACATTGGACGGCTTGAGGTCTCGATGCACAATGCCTTCCCTGTGCAAACATCCCAATACCTGCAATAGCTGCTCGAAGATTTCTACAAAGTCCCCTGGCGAGAGTGGTCCACCATCAGCTATTCGTTGAGCCAACGTGATGCCTTCCAGCCGCTCCATGGCTATGTATGGATTCTTTTCCTCGGTTAGTCCAAAACCGAAAACTTGAACCAGATTTGGATGATTTAGCGAACTAAGAATCTGTGCCTCATTTTGAAATCGCTTCAGGTCACTCGCGCTCAGAGTCTTTTGCAAGACTTTTACTGCTACGATTCGATCCGTCGTAAGCTGCCGGCATTCATACACCCGAGAATAACCACCACGCCCAAGGTCTGAAAGCACTTCAAAGTTGCCCCCTATCGTTTCCATCACCCGTGGTCCCTTTGGTGCGGTTTCACCCTCTTCTCTCACGAAAGTGACGTCCCCAAAAAGTCCTCGATTATGGTTGGTCCATCCGAGCTAAACTCTGAATTGCAACACCGCGGACACAACTTGTTCCTGTTCCGCTTCAGTTAGAGTGTTGTACATCGGCAGCCTTACCAATTGATCGCTGACCTGCTCAGTGACAGGACACTGACCTTCACGCCCACCGAATTCGAGCCCCATGGTCGATATGTGCAAGGGCAGATAATGATAAACGGAAAGAATGCCACGGGCTTTCATGTGGGTGATGAAACGCTGACGAGTTTGCAAATCGGGCATCAACAAATAGTACATGTGGAACGGCTGTTCGCACCAATCGGGTACAAACGGCAGCTTGATACTATTCTTGTTTGCCCAGTCAATGAGATTGTCTTGATAGTACTGCCACACTCGACGGCGGCGGCGCAAGATTTCATCACGCGTTTCAAATTGCGCGTAAAGCACAGCAGCCAGCAAATCGGACGGCAAGTAACTCGAACCTACATCGACCCAGGTGTATTTGTCGACCTGTCCTCGAAAGAATCTACTGCGATTTGTTCCTTTTTCACGAATAATCTCTGCACGTTCAACATGAGTCGGGTCATTAATCAGGAGGGCTCCGCCCTCTCCACAGCTAAAATTCTTCGTTTCGTGAAAACTCTGAGTGGCAAATGTGCCGAACGTGCCGAGGTACTGCCCGCGATACCGAGCGAACATTCCGTGCGCATTGTCCTCGACCACATGAATGTCATGTTCGCGACAGACTGGCATGATCGCGTCCATCTCGCACCCGACTCCAGCATAATGCACTGGCACCACGGCTCGGGTGGCGGGGGTAATCAAAGACTCAAGTTGAGCATGATCAAGGTTCAAAGTGTCAGGGCAAATATCAATAAAAACTGGTTTGGCCCCACGCAACACAAACGCATTCACCGTAGATACAAACGTAAAGGACGGAACAATCACTTCGTCGCCCGGTTGCAGATCCAGCAACAGCGCTGCCATCTCCAGTGCATGGGTGCAGGAAGTGGTAAGCAACGCCTTGGGCACGCTAAGCGTATTCTCTAGATACTCGTGGCATTTACGACTGAAGGGTCCGTCGCCCGAAATCTGCCCACCGGCAATCGATTCGAGAATGTAATCTTGCTCTCTTCCAAGAAATGAGGGACGATTAAACGGAATCGTCCATGCTGGTGCCGAAGTTGTTGTCTTTACCGAATGCATGCTGGTCATGTTCTGGACTTCCCGCTGCACCGCGGCAGCACAGTAAATGGCGCTAATCGAGCACTGAACGTAGCCCGCCAATCTTACTATGAACAACCCGGGATTTTGACATCTACGGGTCGGGGCTCTTCACTAACTTATCTTTCGAGCATTCTTATAAAACTTTCAGGCTCTCGTAGCCACTACGTTTCGCTCCTTGGTTCGAGCGTTCAGATCACGGCGGCTGGCAAGCAAGTTAGTGTAGGTTCTGCCGTCCAGAGCACGCGTCAGCTGCGGGCTTGAGAGGGAATGCAGCTTTCCGTTTTTCTCGATAAGGTACAGCCGAAACCCTCGTTTTAGAAAATAGTCTAATAATAGCGGCGGATCAAATCCGAGCTCCTCCAGCGCCTGAGGAAAATAATCAAAGGCAACGCAGACATTCTCGTGCCTGGCGAGGGTTCCTTTAAGTCCCGAACATACGAGCGGCTCGTAACCCTGAACATCGATTTTTATAAATGACACTGGCTGAGAGGGTACTCGATCGGCCAGAAATGAGTCGATGCTGACCAGGTCTACATTGCTGACCGGTGCATCGCCGATTATCTTTCGGTATTCATCAGTGACAATTCGATGATCTGTGGGATGAAACTTATTAAGCCGAAGTTCAGCAACGCCGTTTCTCTCTCCTGCGGCAGCAGCCACTGGCACCACTTCCCGCTCAAGCCCGCGATCAACCACGCACTGCAATAACAAAGCAAAACTTCGGGGGTTCGGCTCAAAGGCAAAAACCTGATATCCGTCTTGTATCGCATTGGCAAAAACACTGGCTGTATAGCCGATGCTCGCCCCAACATCGATTATGTGACCACCACGAGCAATGTCCGGGTAGCGTCGCATAAGATCAAGATAAGGGTCTTCCCACAATCGCTTGTAGGTAAAGTAAGCAGACGCGAAGGCTTTCTTGCAGAAGTTCGTCTCTAGAATGCCGGTACGAGCCAGCGTACCGTAAGCACCAAGGGCGATGGACGACGGATTAAGCAGAGTCTTCATCGAGAGTTCCTTAGATGCACTTTAGATAGTAGCGTAAATCGCAGAGGGCACCAGCCGTAGTTGCACCTCTGAGTGTAAACGGTTAGCTGTCGGAGGATAACAGGAGCAATAATTAGATTCTCTTTAACAGCCAAAGGCGCTTGCATTTCAAGGGTTTCAGTGATTGCGCGGTTGTCAACAAACCAAATAAAGCCGATTTAGAAAATGTGTGCTTGCGTTTTCCGTGGACTACGTTCGTCTCATATAAACATCTGCTCACATGCGTTTGGTGTTGTGTCGGTTGACAACAGAAACATGGCGAAAGACGGTGCCGCAGTCGAATTCTCCGGCATAAGAGCTACCGGACAATCCGGCTGCGGTCCGTTACTTCCGGGGAACTTGAGCCAAGCGGATTCTGCCTGTCACCTTCGCTCAGTCAAATCGCAATAGGTGGACGCCATTCTATGGCGAAGCCATCTACTTGCTAAAAGGGACCTGTTCAGTGTCTCTTAATATTGCCATCCTTGCAGGGCTGCGCGTACCCACGCCCAACCCTCTACCAGGCAACGATTTCATGTGCCTCACCTGAGCCCGGCTTCCTTCCGGACATGTATTCTGCGGGTATGTCAACGAATGACAGCACCGTGTCTCCGGGAAGGAAACATCGATCGTTCGTCAGGCTATTTAGACTGTGAGCAAAAAGGTTTGGGTGGAAATACGGCCATCGGCAATTCGGTCACTAGCTTTCCGTTCTTGACGGCCGCACCGGCCGGGAAGGTGTGGTTTCGTGATTTTACGGATTGCTTTAATTTCCTTAATGTTCGAATATCATCGCCAGCTAGGGAGCTTCTCCAGGATTCTCAAGGAGTTTTTTGATGCCGTTGGAAGATTTCAGAAGTAGTGATGGCAAGGACGGCGGACAAGGACCAGGTCCGCTTGCAGAGAAATTTTGGGGCGGCGGCGATGGACCAAGACCTCCCATGCTACGAGAAGGCGGTAACCGCCACGGTGGGAATGGTCCACAACCGGAGATGGAGCGTCAGGGCGACAAGCCCGGGGGCATTTCTCCAGAGCTTGAGCGCAACAAGGGCGGTGGAAATTTCCCGCAGCTGGAGCTTGTGCCGAATCGAGTGCCTCCACCTGTTAATTCCGGGACTGATAACAGCATGTTCTTTCCGGCAACGCCGGGCGATCCCGATAAGCCAAAAATACACTCATTAAATGTTCGCGACTACCTCACCCTCGCAGGAATTACCGGCAGTATCGTTGAAGGCGGAAAGCATCTCTGGCTCACCAGCCCTCTTCGGGTTGAGCCCGGGGCGGCAAGCAAATTGATAGGCGAGTCAGGCGGCACCATATCCGGTGCGGGACGAACATCACTTGGTGCTTTGGAAAGAGGAGCTGTCGCTACAGCGGAGACTAAAGCAGCTCAAGCAGGCGCTACTTTCCTCGACACACAGCTGGCCTCCCGAATGGCCGTCGGTGCCGGCAAAGCCATATTCATTGCGGGAGGCTCAATTCTCGCAGGGAAGGTGCTGGACAATGCGCTCGGTCTGGATACATCACACAACGGTACAGCTCGTTTAGTGATGGACGGTCTGGTAGTCCCATCGATTTTGATTTCAGCTCTTCCGACGCAGCAAAAATTGCTTTATGCGGGAGGAGTATTCTGTGCCAGCAGGGCGATTGATTATTTGACGGCAGATAGAAAGACCCCGGGAACTTGGGATACAACGTTGAGCAGAATGGGCGAGGATGCCCATAGGAACCCGTCCACTATGGATTTCAGCAGCCTGCTTGTGCCCAATGCATGCGATGCGGTATTGCTGCCAGCGGCCGCGATTGCGCTGCCAGCACAATATAAGATAGCCGGAATTGCCGCAGCTTATGGCGCCGGGCGATTGCTAAACGCAGCACGATACCACATGAATCCGAACTACAGTGACATGTTGGTCAAGCCGAAGATTTAGTGGATTTCAATTTCGTCTCGGGTAGCGGCGGAGCACTTGGTCTAAAGGAGAGCGTCTGCGCAGATCGTCAGCAATGGACCCGTTCGGAGTTCTCGCCATAGAGACTCTTGCGTAACAGCACTAATCTGTGCGTCAAGTCGGACCTTTTCGCGATCACATTTCTTTCTTTGCTGGTCAATTAGCCGCCCCGGGAGGCTCTCTGATTGCTGTGTCTGCTCAGGAGGGTCTGTTTGCGGCCTCGTATGTTTAAATGTGCGTGCAAGGCTAGCGCATCGAGGCTTATGACACTGCCCGGGGGGTGAATAATGCAAGTAGAGCAGGCCGACTCACCGTAGATGAGATCACCTCGAGGTCGGCGTTCGCCGGCAATTTGACAGTTGAAGACACTAGTTGAGCAGCTCCGTACTCATCTAGAGCAACGCTAACCAATGAACCGATATCCCAGCCCACATAATGCCCAGTAGGATCGTCAAGCAGCGGTCCCGTCGGCCCGTCGCAACGCTCACAGCAGTAGTTGGCATTGGCTTCTCTAACAATGCCAACTCCGATCTCATACAATCCACACGAATAGGGCGTCGAGTCGATCAGAAACTCGTCCCGAGTTCCAGGCGCATGATGAAGAATGCATGACACCTGTTAAGCTGATCCGCCCACTTCATGCTATTTGGCATGGTTTGAGTTGCGCCGGTGGTATCAAAGGTTCCGCTAGACGGAGCTCTAACACCACCGCAGTGGCGACGCTCATGAGCCTTCCCGGGAGGTCGTACCTCATGGTTTGTGTCGGGAATGGCCACAGCGGCAGTAACCACGCCGGAAGATGCTATCCTGCTATGATTTCACTGTTCAACCAAACCTGAGGACTGTACGTGGAGAAGCAACAGAGAGTTTTCGTGGCCGGTCACACGGGAATGGTTGGTTCTGCGGTGGTTCGCCAGTTACAGTCTAGCGGCTACCAAAATCTGTTGCTCCGAGACAGGCAACAAATAGACTTGACCCGCCAACGCGCCGTGGAAGAGCTCTTTGCCTCTGAGCAGATTGATTTTGTAATTATAGCCGCCGCTAAAGTTGGTGGCATCGAAGCCAATCGAACGTATCAGGCCGACTTTCTCTATCAGAATCTAGTGATTGCGACGAACATAATTCATGCCGCTTTTGAGGCCAAAGTAGAGAAACTCTTATTTCTTGGAAGCGCTTGCATCTATCCGCGGATCTGCCAACAGCCGATCAAAGAAACGGCTCTGCTGTCAGGTCCGCTGGAGGCAACCAATGAAGGTTACGCCATTGCCAAAATTGCCGGATTGAAACTGACCGAGATGTTCAATCGGCAATATGGCGCTCGATTTATTTCGGCCATGCCTACCAACCTCTACGGCGAAAACGATAACTTCCATCCCACCGGGTCGCACGTCATTCCCGGTATGATGCGGCGCTTTCACGAGGCGAAGACCACGGGACTCAAAGAAGTTACTGTCTGGGGCGACGGTTCGCCACGACGTGAATTTCTTCATGTCGATGATCTGGCAGCGGGGTTGTTCACGCTGATGATGAAGTATGACTCGCCGGACACTATAAACGTTGGCTGTGGCGAGGACTGCACGATAGCTGAACTGGCGACCATGATGAAAGAAGTGACCGGGTTCACAGGTGAAATTATATTCGATGCCACCAAACCCGGGGGCACGCCCCACCGCCGGCTTAGTGTCGAAAAAATCTTTGAATTGGGTTGGCGTCCTCGCGTTGCGCTGAGAGAAGGACTGACGCAAGTGTATCAATGGGCCTGCCAGACCAAAGTTTTCGACAAGGCAGCCGCGGCCCGATGATCTTTCTCTGCGTCGAAGAATGGGTGGTATCAGTGAAATTCTGACTCGGTCGTACTCGATCTCCATTTTGGAGAATAAGCCGAGTAGACGCACAGCAGTCCATAAGATCAATTGAACCGGTAAAGTCGAGGAAAGAATGGCTCAACGGGTATTAATAACCGGCATAACCGGGATGGCAGGGTCACACTTAGCAGATTATCTGGTGGCTGAGCATCCTGAATTGGAAATTATCGGAACCAAAAGATGGCGAAGCAGTCTTTCTTGCGTGTATCAGCCGGGAAACAAAGTAAATTTAGTTGATTGCGATCTGACTGATGCCTCAGCATGTTTGAAAGTGGTGAAGGTACATCGCCCCGACTATGTCTTTCACCTTGCAGCTCAGACCTATGTTCTCGATTCCTGGACTAATCCCCGAGCAACCATATCCGACAATGTGTCGATGCAACTCAACTTGCTTGATGCAATTCGAGCGTGTGAACTAGATCCGGTGGTTCAGCTCGCTCTTAGTTCTGAAGAATATGGCAAGGTGCTGGAACATGAGTTGCCTATCACCGAAAACAATCCTTTGAGGCCGTTAAGTCCTTACGCTGTGAGTAAGGTTGCACAAGACATGTTGGGTTACCAGTATTTTCAAAGCTATGGAATGAAGTGCATAAGAACGAGGGCTTTTAATCATGAAGGTCCTCGGCGAGGTGAGGTTTTCGTTACGAGCAATTTTGCAAAACAAATCGCCTCCATTGAAGCAGGGCTTTGCGAACCAGTAATTTATGTCGGCAACATAGAGTCGCGGAGAGACTGGACAGACGTTCGCGATGTCGCGCATGCCTACTGGCTGGCAACTCAACACTGTGTACCGGGCGAAGTTTACGTAATCGCCAGCGGTGTGGCACGCACAGTGGAGCAAATGCTAAATGTACTTCTGTCGTATTCCAAAATCGAAATAGAGATTAAAGTCGATTCCGCACGATTACGCCCAAGTGATGTGACCGTGCTGCAGGGTGATGCGTCAAAGTTCAAGGCTGCCACTGGCTGGGAGCCAGCAATACCATTTGAAAAAACGATGAGCGACTTGCTCGATTACTGGCGAGCGAATCTACGCTCTTCTACCTCCGCTCCGAAAAATACCACAGCCCCGAGAGCGTAACTAACTTGAGACAACTCTAACCACACAAACTTCTAACCCGATAGGCAATGACTTCATTTTGCTTGCCTTCACGGGCTTGATCGTGTTGGGGTCCGAGTTACAGGACGCCGGGTCGCACTGCAAAAAGAATTCCAGGTCAGGGCTAGCCGTTAAAGTTTGCTCAAAACCTCCACCCGCGAATCCTTTCGTACTAGGATCTTTCTGGCTGGACTCAAAGTGGGGCGGCGTTGGCACGTGACCACAGTTAATTCAAAATCGAAAAATGACTTCGGGGGACGACGTCTTGAATATCCCGGGAATAACGCATATTGGACCTCACTCGATTGCTTGAGGGATTTGTTCGGACCGCTGTATGACGTTGATTCTCTCGACGGCAAGTATGTGGCGGAAATCGGAAGCGGTGACGGGCGCATAGTAAACATGCTGCTCGACGCCGGCGCAAAGAAGGTAGTGGCAGTCGAACCATCCCGGTCCTTTCCCGTGCTTCTCAACAATATAAGAGGAAGATCGAACCGTGTCATTCCGGTTCATGCTGAAGGGGAAGTCATAAGAGAGTACGTCAATCTAGATCTGGTATGTTCGATTGGTGTCCTTCACCACCTAATCGATCCCGGTCGTATTGTGGCAGCAAGTTTGTCTGCGCTTAAGCCAGGTGGAAAATTGTTGATCTGGGTTCATGGTAAGGAAGGAAACGAAATGTACGCCTTCATCATCGAACCTTTGCGAGCGCTCACATCGAAACTGCCAAAATGGGGATTGAGGCTTAGCGTTGGAGCGTTAGTTCCACTTCTTGTAGCATACAAGAACGCTTGTCGCCTGTTCCCTCTTCCTATGAAGACTTATATGCTAAACCACATTGCAAAATTGGATGCAGAGCAACTGCAACGAACAATTTATGATCAGCTCAACCCGGCATACTCCCGACTCTATCAAAGAGAGGAAGCGTTGGCACTGCTGGAACAGAACGGATTCATCAATGTGGAGTGCTATCACAGACACAAATACAGTTGGACAGTAGTAGGTGAGCGTCCACCGAAGAAACAAACGGGCTCGCACAGATCAGTTTCGCGCTAACACCTTTCGTCAATCGGAACTCGATTTGTGCCATGCGCTATTGCAATGCGCCACTCGCATACGAATTGGCGGAGCCCCCGGGATCGCGGACATCTTGTCCGCCAGAAGGAGCACGGTGTTTCAAGCGCCAGTGCTTATGTTTCAACCGGCGATGCTTTCCTCCGCCAGTTGTCGAATGACGCGTTTACTCAACGGACAACACCGCACCCCGAGGGCTATTGCGCGTGAGCTGGACGACCGACCGTAAACGCACCAGCTCTGGTGCGTTTACAACAGACCCGCAATCGGGAGGTACGATACGGTATCGGTGCTACCTATGAAAAAATGCATGAAGCGCATATTTTCCCTTAGCAACTACATCCCGAGAGCCAATGAAATTGGGAAATTCCGGAAGATCTATTGTAAAAATTTATGCATGATACGCATAATTTGATAGGTGGCTTCGGTCCCCCCCCTCCGGAACGGTGCAATAAGGGGTTCTTGAATGTTGCGGTAGCCGCAACGACCCTAGTTTGACCAACAATCGGCCCGGGGGCAGCACGTTTTGCCAATCAGCATCGCCCTTGTCATTCACGCTTTTGTGGACGAAAGGTTTTAACCAATCCGCGTGTGAAATTTTGGCTAACCAAGCTATAAGTCTCGTAGAAATCGCCGACGAGGCGTTGGCTTTAGGGTACTGTATCTGAATGAATTATGTTATTGGTTCCGGACCCGCCGGAATATCGGCGGCTGTAGCTCTGGTTAACGCAGGACAACCTGTCACCATTATCGATGGCGGAATAAACCTGGAACCGGAGCGTAGGGCTCTAATCGATACATTGCAAAAAAGCAATCGCGACTCCTGGTCCGCTGAATCACTCAGCTCCTTCAAAGACTGTTTCAGCCCGGACCCGAAAGGCGTACAAGTGAAGTACGTTTACGGTTCGGACTTCCCTTATCGCGATGTTCAATCGCATATTGCCGTGACAGCAAACGATGTGGGGCAAGTCGCTCCGTCGCTGGCGATAGGTGGATTCAGCAATGTATGGGGAGCAGCGGTGCTGCCCTTTCTTGGCACGGACATATCGGACTGGCCGGTGACTATTGATGCTCTCAAACCTCATTACGAAGCAGTTTTGAGATTCATGCAAATTGCCGGTATTCAAGACGAGCTGGCCAATTTGTTTCCGCTGTATACCGATTACATTCACGAACTCAGGCGCCCGCCCCAAGCTCTGTCAATTGCTGCTCGATTTGAAAAGAACAAGGAATCACTCAGGCGATCAGGATTTGTGTTCGGCGCGCCTCGACTGGCTGTTCGTACTGGCAAGACCATTGCTGAGCCTGCTCAATTTTCAGAACCACCAGTGAATGATTGCATCGCATGCGGAATGTGTATGTACGGTTGCCCTTACGAATTGATTTACTCCTCGATGCACACCTTGCGTCAACTGACTCGGAACCGTTTGTGCACGCATATGCCGGATGTGATCATCGATAAGATCACCGAGCACGATACCGGCTTAACTATAGCGGCTCACTCACGCAAAGACCGTCGCAATCTCGAACTAAGCTGCGAACGAATCTTTCTTGGCGCCGGTGCTATAGCATCAACGAAAATACTGATGGAGTCGATGCAGCTACAAAACGAACAGATCACGTTGAAGGCCAGCGAGTACTTCCTTTTGCCGATGCTTTCACTCCTCAATGCCGCCGAAGCTCGTGAAGAAGGAGGTCAAGGTCTGGCTCAATTGTTCATCGAGTGCATCGACAATTCTCTGTGTCTCCATCCTGCACATTTGCAGCTTTATACATATAGCGATCTCTACTACAAAGCATTTGCCAACAAATTACGATTTCTCGGACCTCTTGCCCATTACGCAGCGATCACACTTGCGCACAGATTTTGCATAATTCAAGGCTATTTGCACTCCAATGAATCATCCGAAATCACGGGGCGATTAGCCAACGGGCAACTAAATCTTCAGGGTATTCCAAACAAATCGGCCCGTCGAAAAATCACCGACATTGCCGTTCGTTTGTTGAAGCTCTCAAAGCAAACTGGTTTTGTGCCGTTATTGCCATTAATGCAAGTCGGTTTACCTGGCGACGGAAGACACATTGGGGGTAGTTTTCCGATGTCGGCTCAGCCCGGCAAGCTGCAATCGGACTGTCTCGGCAGGCCATTCGGATTCAAGAACCTGCATGTTGTCGACGCTACAGTTTTTCCTTCGATTCCAGCCTCTACAATAACCTTTACGGCGATGGCAAATGCTCACCGCATCGCTTCAGAGGTTCTCGCCAGCATCTGAAGCGTGGTGAGACAGCCGAAACGCAGTACGGGCAAGAGAAGATCCGGTTTCGTTAAAAAAAAGCGCGGCCTGCTTCGCATTGAGATTACTGTATCGAATCCCGTTTCTTATAGTTGATTGTGTGAGCTGACGCACCGACTGTTCGTCTTCGGACTTGTACAAGTTCTCGTAAGTCACAGCCTGAATGGCCTTCACTTCAACAGCAGGATCCCCGCCGCCAAATACACGTTCGAATGCATCCCACGGCATCGAATAGAAGGCCCAATCGTACGACATCCTAACCCCTCGACTGTAGGCGCACTAACGCATCGGCGAAGTGAGTCTCAATTGACCGGATATCTTACTCATCGTCAACCATCGATCAACGCCACCAGGCCTCTTCTCAACCGACAGACGCGTGACAAAATGCAGCTTGCGACCAAAAACCAGATTGATTGGAAACGGATACAACGCTACTTTCGTGTTTGTGACTTCAGGCTTCAGGCCCAGTTCGGCAAATAGGGTTTGCCATTCTGCCGAGGAAAAATACTTAGATTGACGCGCTGCGCCTTTTCCTTTTTTGTCGAAGCAATCTATAACTCGTAAGGTAGCTCGATCGACATTGTTTTCGCACACATAATCTTTGACTATGACAAACTTGCGTGAGACTCGCGCTGCTTCCTTAAGCACCGTGCGCGGTGACTCATAGTGGTGCAGCACATCACTCAGGATCACG
This sequence comes from Candidatus Obscuribacterales bacterium, assembly GCA_021732565.1. GTDB lineage: Bacteria > Cyanobacteriota > Vampirovibrionia > Obscuribacterales > Obscuribacteraceae > JAKFUT01. Next base: position 3,125 of record JAKFUT010000228.1, on the reverse strand, counting down.
AAATCGACGCACTTATCCGCAAAGGGAAGGCTGCTGCCATCATACTTGGTGACAGGAATCAGAGCCTTGGTCGACACGTTTACATCGACACCCGTCATTTTTATCTCGGGGCGCTTCTTGGTGATACTCTGGCTGAGAGTTCCGTTTCCACAACCGATTTCTAAACCTGTGAGCCGGGTGCCTCGTGGTAGCACCGCGCAGATGGTATTGCACAGAGCCTGCTGGTTGCCATAGCCCTGTTGGCTAGATTGACTGTCTGAACTGGTATTCAATGAAACGGGCGCATCAACCGACATATCACAAACCCCCGCGCCAGAATATATACACTAGCTAAGTATATTACCGTCATGACAAGCCTTGGTTTCGAGTTTGGTAATATACTCGCGAATTGCTCTTAAGTTTTTATTATCTCTACATGCGTTTTGGTGGCTCAAGCACATCAAGAAGCGCGACAATACCCGGTCTTGCACCGGGATCCGCGAGCATCAGAGGCAGGGCTTCCCTGGTGAGTTCGTCAAGCCATGGGCACTTGGTCTCGATCAGTTCTGAAAACACCTCATGATAATCGCGAGATGCATCACGCATGCTGTGGTGTTCGCCAGTGAGCAGAAATAATAGCGAAGCGCCGAGCGAGTAAATGTCGGCAGCAGTTGAGGGAGAAGAACCGGCATAAATTTCCGGGGCGCAAAATAGCATTGCTTCAGCGCCGAGACACGCGGGGTACGCCTGACGCATCGATTCATGAAAGGGGGCGCCGTCCAGCGCGTGCACGCACCAGTACTGGTTGATTGAGTATGTGCCTGTGGCAGTGACCAGTGCCCCGGGATAAATTCCAGCGTGAACAAAGCCCGCCAGGTGCAATTCGTTTAGAGCTCCAAGCAGTTGGTGCAAAATGCGGTTGACGGGTGTTGCAAGCTGATCCGGTCCAAAGTCACTCGCTCCAAGCGGTCTGCACTCCTGCGATTGCTCGAATACTTGTACGTACTCTCCCGCGGCAGTCCAACCACCATCACTGAACTTCGTCAACAGTGCGCCGGTTCTCGGGCCGTCTGCCATAAAGGCATTCTTGCACATGGCTTCTGTCTCTGTACTTTGAAACGTTTCGACTATTTCGGCAGGTTGCCAATCACCACCGGCTCGTCGTACAAAAGCAGACATACCAAGTCGCCCTGGCTCTGCAGTTTGTCGAACTAGAAGCTCAGAGCCATCAAGAAGAAACAGTGATCCTTTGGCGGTTGAGGGGATCTGCGTCGTCGGAATAGTTTCCTGAACAGCCTCGCTCGTTTCTTCAGCAGTTTCGCTCATTTCATTTCAACCTGACATACCGTTTGTATATTTGTCAGATCATAACGCAGTTTCTTTGCTCGATGTTTATTTTGTCGTTCGGATGACGACACCTGTACAAAACCTTTCGAGCAGTGGCAGAACGATTGAGCTGAGCGCGCTCTGGCGCGAAACGAATAGCTAGCGCAGACGAGGCGGCGGAGGAGCGGCAGGGAGCGCTTACAATTAAATCCATATTGGTGTCATGCACGGAATTTCTCCCGTGGAGAATCACCGGGAGCTTTGAGGAGTTGCTTCTTTCGGGTCAAGTCAACAAGAAATTACTGCGAACTACACATACGTCTCTTCGTATGAAGGCGGGTGCGCGTGACTCGCCATCTGAAGCGCGGGCTCCGGATACATTCTTGATTCCTCAAAAGCCGGTGGTTCCGCCGGCGGTTGCGCCGAAAAGACCTCTCTCTTTCCGCCACTCAATCGTTCTGGTCGCACCTGCAATCCTACTTGCCTGATTAGATCTGCTATCAATCCCATTGCAAAAACAAGCCCGCACGTCATCAGCAACGCAGAACCCACGATGTCAAAAAACATCGAGTTCAGCACGAGCCCCAACAACAAGCAAGGAACCCCGAAAAGCAGACAACAAGCACTGAGCAGAACAAAAGCCTTAATTGGATTGTAGAAGGTAATCGACTGCACAATGTACTGCATTGTTCGCAGTGAATCGCGAAACAGCCGGACCTTCGTTGAACCCTGTCGCTGATGATAATCGATGGGAACGTAATCTACAAACCTGCCCGTCATCATGTAAGCCAACGTGAGCGACGTGGTGAAGCTGAATGTATCGCACAGGTGATCCAAATGCCTGATAACAGTTTCCCTGCTAAATATTCGAAAACCAGAATTTATGTCGGGTATTCTTCTCCCGGCGGTAAACTCCACCAACCATTTTAATAATGTTCGCAGATGCCCCTTCATTACCGATTCGTTGTAATACTCTCCCGTTCGAGCACCAACAACCATGTCGAACCCTTCCGCGTACTTTTGCAGCAGCTGGGGCAATTCCTCCACCGGGTAAGTGAGGTCTGCATCTACAATCACGATGGTGTCGTATCGCGACCTCATGATTCCCGCTTTCAGCGCTCTGCCGTATCCAAGATTGTGAGGGTGCCTCACCACCAGCGCGCCGGCATTCAGTGCCTCAGTCAATGTTTCATCCGAGGAGCCGTCGTCAACAACGATGATATCGGCGTTGAACAATTTGCTCTGATCGCACACTGATCGCACACGATAGATGGACTGCGCAATTGAGTCTTGCTCATTGAACGCAGGCAGTATTACCGTGATCATGCAAATTTCCTCATACCGAAGTTAGTTGACGTTCCCGCGGCTGCCAAGCCACTGGAGGCAATCCGTGCAAAGAGCGAAGCCAGAGCACCAGGCAAACCAGACCATACAGTTTCAATCCATTGTCTCGCTTACCGGCATCGTGATCTCTCATAATCGACTCAACCGCCGCGCGATTGAACCATTCGCCCACAAACGGATCCATCAATAAGTCATTGCGGAATTGACGCAAGGGACCGGCAAGCCACATAGATACAGGGGAACTGAATCCCTGCTTCTTCTGGTTCATAACCTGTGCCGGCACCCGATTAGACTGTGCCGACTTGAGAAGATATTTCTTGTTGAATCCTTTCATTCGCAGATCCACGGGCAACGATGCAGCAAATTCCATTAAGCGGTAATCCAAAAACGGGGCTCTTGATTCGAGGCTATGAGCCATCGTCGCCCGATCGACTTTAACCAGGATATTGTCAGGCAGCCAGGTTTTGATGTCAACA
>JAKFUT010000154.1 GCA_021732565.1 Candidatus Obscuribacterales bacterium | reverse complement strand
CCACGCGTGAGGGGCAGTCATCATCCGCGTTTTACCTCCCGCGTAGCTCCAGCGATGACGTTCGTCACAGTTTTCCGGTGCCAGATGCAGCTGCGAGTTGCGCTGTGAAGCCGCGATGCGTTCAGGATTGCATTGGCACGGCACGGAGTCCAAATGGCTTGGAGAGTGGCAATCATCAAACCGGCACCGGACAATTCTATCCGATGCCCTGGTCGAATGCTTTCCCGATTTCCACCTTGCTTGGCCCGTCAATCTTATTTTCGTGGGGGAACGCTGCGAGTTGGCGGTCTGTAGCCGCTGGCCCTTAGTGCCTCCTGTAGTTTCTCGGCTTGAGCCGGTGTGAGGGCTGCAAATTTGTCGCCAGCGGAAACCGATCGCATTGCGCGCATTCCTGCTTCGGCGGTTGCCGGTGAATCAGTTCTCTTTGATAGCGAGTCGGGATCTCGTTTTCGTGCTTCAAGATAAAAATGAAGTGTGTGCTTCTCAACGTCAGTCATCCCCTTCACTGTGTCTAACGCGCTCTGATTTCTATCTGCCCCCGCTCCCAGCTTATCTTTTGCAGTATTCAAATGGGCGGCATGAGGTGGTGCCTCTATCTGAGCTCTCAGTCTGCGGGCATCCTCCAAGACTTTGGCCGGTGGGACTTCCGCTCGTCGCCCTTCGGGCTTTGAGTCAGGGCGTCCGGTGAGTTCTGCAGGAAGCTTGGCTAAATCCTGAGGTCGCAGCTCCTTTGCGGGTCTTCCTTCTCTACCCACAATCAACTTGCCGTTTTCGGTGACGCCCAAATTGAATTTGACCTTTTCCCCACCGGGCTCGACCTTCCACGTATTAAAGGCTGTCAGTCGTTTGAAGTTTGCTTCGGTTCCACCTTCGCTTCTGTTGAGGTGGTAGGCCATGCCGCCGGTCTTATCATTACCTTCGCGGGTGTATTGTTTTCCGTCGACCTTGAAAGTTTTCACGTCGCCGTACTTATCATATTCAAACTCGATTTTTTTCTTCGGAGTACCAGACTCCATAGAGAGAACACGGTTTTCTTTGTCGCGTTTCATGGTCGTATCGCCAGACTTGTACTCGATGCTACCGCTACCATCGCGAGATAGTGTGCGGGAAACTTTGTCGGGCGTAACATATTTTCCCAGACCGTCGTAGGTTTCAACTTTGTTTGTGCGAGTGTCTTTTCTTGTTCTGTCTTTCCAGTCATACTCAAGAATTCGGCCATCAGCTTTAGTAAAAGTAGTTTTGTTCGTGCCGCCATCTTTGTCTTCGGCAACTCGTGTAATGCTTTTATTCTTGCCTGAACCAGGCGTGAATTCAATTCGGGTGGTGGTGACTCCTGTGCGATCATCGGTGGTGACTCGAGGTTCGCCCTTAATATCACGCCAGCCTCTGCCGTCCCAACCTTTACGGCTCGTTACAGCGCCGGCAGCGTTGGATTCGGTTCTGACATAGGTCTTTCCGTCTATCTCTGTCTTTGAGCCGTCTTCCCTCAAATAAGTGATTTTGCGAGTCGGATTATCCGGCTTGTCCACATACTTCATGCGCCCGTGCTGAAGTTCCAGCGTTCCTGGAATGGTGCCGTCCGCGGGCAGCTTGCTCGCGTCTATGCCCATCTTTTGAAGGAGCTTTTTGCCCTCAGGCGAGGTGGCCAATTTAGCCATGTCCACATGAAGCTTCCCGTCTCGGGGGTCTTTCGTGATGGACAGAATTTCGGCTCCGTCTTTGTTTACGTACTGAAATCTGAGAATACCGCCGCTGGGGTCGCGTTCGGCATTTATAGTAATTGGTTTACCGTCGAGGGAGGTTCTCCCTCGCTCGGCCATACCATCGGGCCGCTCCGGTCGCGCGGAGCGATCCCCGGGGCTGTCAGTGGTTTTGTCTGTTGGTCGATCGCCTGGTCGTTCACCCGGCAGATCCGGGCGGGTCGGCGGAATACCGCGACCTCTGGTGCCAAGTGAACCCATGAACTCTTCAGTGAGCCTCAATCCCGCGCCTGATGTTTCGCGCAGATCATAGGTATCTCTGGAGTCGGTCCTCGACCCTGGCAAAGAATCTAGACTCATGTTGTTATTGCCTCTCTCTTCTCTTGAATTCGCATGCTTGCCGGTATGGATAGTATCGGGACTGAATATTGCGAAAACATTGAGTGATTGACGAACCAAATTAATTCTTGGTTCGCCAAGGGTGGATGCGGGTTGCCGGACGGAGAAGACGAGGAGAAGAGAGAGTGTGGGGAAGAGAAGAGAGCGCAAATCAAAAGCTATCAAGAATTGTTCGCGAATTGTTCGCGATTCTTCTGCGTCGAAAATGAATTGCCACTCTACTCAACGGATATTTGACGACGAATCGAACGTAGAAGATCTGCCTCCGGTTCGCGGTCGTGTGCAATTCTCTTGCAAAACTGCCTGATTTCCGTGTTGTGAGCGGTGAATCTTCCTTGTTCGGCTGTCTCCAAAATAGTGCTGTAGGCTGGTAAAAAGGTGTCTATTATTTGTAAATCGGGTGCAGCATCAGATTTAGGACGTTCTCTAGTGAAGCTTGACTGTATTGTGGAATACTGATTACTGGTGTGTTCCAACTTGTTCACGTAGCCGTTCAGTACAAGACCCCACGTAAGTAAACCGAGACTCAAGAATCCAAAGGTCAATGCCGCTGCGCGCCAACCCTTGTATGTACGCTCCGCAATTGTTACGGACCGTGCGAGGGATGCGGTAGTAAAAACCATAAGTCGCCTCCTCCTTTTGCAGGAGAATGACGGAATCTACAGCAGAAAGTACCAAGACTGGCGTTATGCGACACACGAAATTTTAATAAGAACGAAACATGAATGATGCGGCCGGGTCTTCATCAAGACCGGTAAGATCGTGATTCCCTCACGGGACTTTGCATACAAGGCGAAATTGATCAACGACAATTTTCTGAGCGCCTTTCAGTCCCGACTCAGTGCGGTAAAGTGGTGGCACTCACCATTCGATCGCCTTCACGCAATTGCATAACGGCAGGCAGCCCTTCCGTAACTTCACCGAAGACGGCATATTGTTTATCCAAAAAAGTTTGCGGAGCAAGGGTGATATAAAATTGTGAGCTAGCTGAGTTCGGGTCGCACGAACGAGCCATCGCGACTATTCCAGCACGGTAGTGAGAAAGGCCTGATCCAATTTCGAGATTGATTGTGCGCGGTTTGCCAGTGTGGGGATCAAGGTAGCCACCCGTCCCGCTGCCAGTCGGGTCGCCGCCCTGAATGACAAAACCGGGTTCATAGCGATGAAAAGTGAGTCCGTTGTAGAAGCCCTTCCGGACCAGGTCGATAAAATTTGCTGAAGTAAGAGGGGCCTTGTCCTTGAAGATTTCGATCTTGATCGTTCCCCGGGTGGTCTTAAGAGCGACAACGGGACGATTCAATTTTGTCACCACCTGTGGTGACTGCTGTTCCAATGCATGCTCAGATACATTGGTAATCGCATTGTCCTTTCGGTCGGTGAATGCCAGAAAAATCAATGTGATGCCAATTAACGCTGCAAGACCTGCTAATACTTTGGACCCGTTGTTTTCAGGGACGGCACTCATAAAACCCCACTCATAAAAGCTTGCTCGCAAGACATTGAATGTCCCGGCAAATCTTACTACCCTGGCGGCTTAGTCGCCAAGGGATCGGACCCCGAAAAAATAAGGGAATATTATTTCTTGGAAAAATATTCCAATCAGGAATACTATTCCAAGAAATAATATTTTCCCTCAAGAATATATTCCAATCAGGAATATTCCCACAGTTACAGTATTTTTTCATCAGAAAAATACCATTATTTTACCCAATTGACGCCACACCGGTTGAAGACCGGTGTTCGGCGACCCGTCCCGATCACGCAGTGCTCGACAGCAGTTCGGTCAGGCCCCGACTCACCTGAACCAAGGTAAACCGCTCAGGGCCGTTAAATAGTGCTTAAGTGCCAGCGCCAATAACATGAACGAAACGAACGGCTAAAGAGCGGGACATTCGAACCAGAGTGCACTAAAATTAGGGGCTGTCATCCAAGGAGCCCGATTCGTGTCTATAAATTGGCGGAGAGTTTCTGTTCACGCGGTCTCCGGGCTTCTTCCGGCAGTGTCGCTTGGGGGAATCACCGTGGCGCTTATCCTGGCGTTCAATGCGGACGCCGCAGGGGCAAAATCTGTTGACAGTAACGGTTTACAAATTGCAATAGTCAAGAAGGGCACTATGAGCGCAGATCCGATCGTGATTATGGAAACAAGCAAGGGCACCATAAAAATTCAGGTCCACCGAAATGATGTTCCCGTAACGGCGGGCAACTTTGTTGACCTGGTGCAAAAAGGCTTTTATAACGGTCTCACCTTTCATCGCTACGAACCTGGTTTTGTCATTCAGGGCGGCGACCCTAAAGGTGATGGCACTGGCGGCTATGTTGATCCTCAGACTAAGAGCGAACGCAGAATTCCGCTGGAAGTAAAAGCAACCCTCAAGCACAGCCAGGCTGGTATTGTGGCAATGGCGAGATCCGGCGATCCCAACTCCGCAAGCTGCCAGTTTTACATTACGCTGGCACCAGCCTCCTTCCTGGACGGGCAATACGCGGTTTTTGGCAAAGTAATCGATGGTCTGCCCAGTGCACTAGAATTGCGTCGTGGCGACAGAATCGTTAAAGCTGTGGTGCAAGAGCCCGCAGTCAAGTAAACAAGAAAAGCGATCTTAAGGGGATAACCGTTAATTAACGGCTTCTGCCATCGCTGCCGCGGGGTTCCGGGGGGGGCACATATCGCCTGCCTATGAAAATATGCGCCAAATGCATATTTTCTCTTAGCAACTGAATCCGGAAACCCTCTTAATTTGGGGGTTTCGCAAAGCCGAATTGTAAGATTTTATGCATATCACGCATAAAATCATATGCAGCCGAGGCACCGACGAGCCAAGTCGGCGACGGAGTCTGCCGCTGGGTGAAAATAAATCAGAAGCTCCCCGATGCCACTTCGGCAAATTCTTCTCGCCTGGTACCCAGCAGCCAGACTTCTTTGCCGGCCTGCTCTTCCAAAAACCGAACCATGGAAACAATTTCCCTGCCGGCCGGACCATAGGAACGCGATCCCAGTAATATTTCAACGAATTTGGAGCGATGCATTTGGCGCATCAGCTCCGAGAGTTCAGCCGGGGAACTCAGTCCGGCGGTATCGTCCATCCCCCACAGGGAACCGGTTAACCACCATGGTGGAATGTACCTTCCTCCGCCATGCTCTTCGATAGTGGCGATGAGCAAGTCACAGACATTATTGAGCGAACGAGTATCTGGAGCAACGCCAATAGTCTTGTCGAATTTCTCGGGTAACCGGAAGTTACCGGACGATTTCCATGTTGTTTCGCAACATTTTTCAAGGCATCGGGAATATGTGTCTTCGCACGATCTTTCAAAGTCTCGGCGAGAAGCCTCATCGGTGTTGACACTTCCGCCCCGACGAGCAGAAGCGGGGCGAGGCATGCGCAAGTATGTCGCCTCAAACTCCGTGGCCTTCAGTGCGTAGTAGTATATAAAGGAGCCAATCACAGCCTTTTGTCCTCTCTTGCAATCGTGCAATTACCCGCGCACATTTCTCTTCAACATCTCCAGATTAGTCAGGCAAATTTGTTTCTCCACCGAGTCGGCTCTTGTTCGCAACAGCACGGTTTGTAATGCCCGACGGTAGAGCGGTTCGGCCAGTTCTGTTTTGGCCTGCTTGTGATAAACAATAGCTAAGTTATTGATGGCTGCGGCAGTATGCAGATGGTCGGTTCCCAGCCGTGCTTCCATTACATCAATGGATTTTGAATAAAGAATCTCGGAGAGCTGATACTCCCTGCGCTTGGCTGACAACATGGCCAAGTCGAACAGGCACAGTGCGCTATCGGGATGCTCAGTACCCAGAACATGTTCGGTAAGCGTGAGCACGGTTGAGAACACTCGATGGCTCCGAGGCAAGTCGTCATCGACCAGAAAATGATGACCGAAGAGTCGTAGATTCAACCCCACGTTTAGATGATCAACTGCAGGTAGATCTCTCCAGATAGAGTCGTCGTCCGTTTCCAGCGCATGCTCATAAATTTCCACTATTTTGACGAGTGAAGTTAATGTATCTGGGTGATCCGGACCGCAGCGGAACTTGCGATCATCTAATCTTGCCGACAGGAACTGAAGTTTCTCTCGGGTATTCAAACCTGCTGGAAGCTCTTCTCTCGGGTTTCTGGCAAGGGCCAACTTCAAGAAAGTGGAAGATGCCTTGGCCGCCCTTCCCCCTGCCGGCTCAATAACCTTATGGAACTGCGGTGTTGAAAAAGCTACCAGACCACGAAATCCACCCTTTTCGGCATAGTGCTCCGCCAGAACTCTCAGATATGTGGCGCACCTGGTTTCACAAAGACCAAATGCTCTTTGTCGAGCTGTGATGGCCAACTTGAACAAGTCTTCCTTGTCGCGCCAGAGATCCTGACCGGAATGTCTGATCGCCACTTCAAATGCGGATGCAGCAGTGTCAAGATGTTCGCGACCGAGAAGCTTTCGACGTATTTCGTACGACTGACTGAGATGCGAGCTAGATGTAGCGTCGCCACTGGCGGACTCTAATATACCCATGGCAAAATGACAGTTCGCAGTCTCCGCGTGGTCTACTCCTACGTGAGTTTCCATTGTTCTAACGGCAGCTCTGCAGCACTCCGCGGCGCTATCATGTTTGCCTTGACTTTGATAAACATCAACCAGGTCTCTCAGACCACGCGCCAGGTCCAGCCCGACATCAGGGGAGAGGGTGCCCATGCTGAGTGCCTGCATATAGAAGGCCCTGGCCTCATCGAGCGCTCCGTGCCGGCAGGCCATTCGACCATAGGCAACACAACGATCTGCCTGGTCCACATCCGCGGGGGCAGGCCGATCACCAACCAGCTCATTTATGGGACCGCGCAGCCGCGCAGCATCTGCGCGGCGTCCGGTTGATTCATATAATTGAATCAGTTTGTTCCTGGCATTATCAAGGCACAACGAAGACGAGCTGCGATCGAGTATCTGTTTATACAGTTGCTCTGCCCGAAGGTTCTGGCCTGACTCCTCATACTTGGAAGCGAACAACTCTCGTTTGTAGTCGGGATACACCAATCGCTCGACAAGATCACAAAGCCTCTCGTGGTACTGCTCCGAAAGGTCGGGAAGTTTCAACCGATCAAAGCAGATCACCAACTCCTGATAGGTCTGGGCCAGACTTTCAGGATCGTGCCCGCATGCTTCGTAAAGACCGAGTTGCGAGGTATAGGCTTCAGCTGCACGCTTATAGTTGCCGCGATCCTGGCAGAATCGGGCATAGCGACTCCACAGTTCAATCATGTCGGCCTCGACGAAATCGAGTGTAGATTCAACCAGCGCCAGTGCGCGCCGAAAGAAAAGATCTGCCTCAGGTCGCTGTGCTGCAGCATAAGCCATAGCGAGGCTCTTTATATTTACCACTGTGTTTCTATCGTTTGTTCCGTAGATTGCGTGGTTCAATAACCATGAAAGTTTCAACACGGCAATGGCGCCACGCAAATACCTGGTAGAGCCGACACCGGTACTCAATAGAAAACCGAGACGGTGTAAAGAAGTTGCAGTATCTGCATGGCAGGGACCGAGCCTTACCGCCCGCAGGAGTGCCGAGTATGTAAGGGCTAATTCGTAAGAGAGCTGATCTGCATCCGTCTCACTGGAATCCACATACAGATCACCCAGCTTGTCTACAATTTGCCAATCGAGTTCGTCAGTCTGCGCGCTCCACTCATCTGCAAGAACCCCCTTTTCCAGCGAAGATTCCAACACGTTAAGTGATTCTGTGAGCAATTCAGCGATACCAGTTATGAGCTCTCGCATGATTGGTCCGGCCGCACTGCGTTTTGCATGCTCGGAGTTACGTTCTTGCAAGCATTGAACGCATTCTTGCCATGCTGCTTGTATCGAGTCGCGATCGGCACTGCTAATGGTGCGCACCGATTCCGTCTCTTTTTCAGGAACTCTCTGTGCTTGAGGCGGTGCTGTTCGTGATGATTCGACTATGGGAGATGGAGGCGGATCTTTCGGCCTTAGCATGGGGAGAATGAATGCTCCCGACACCGTCTGGTCCAGCTCAACCTCTTCCATCAACATAATCTTGTCCAGATCACATTCTTCAGGAAGCGGCACTTCCGCCGTAAATAGTCGCAAGTCTTCATCACGAACCTGATACTCAGGTGAATGAGTTTGTCCTGCCAAAATGTTCTGTATGGTCTCAATGACGATATTTCTGGTGGAAGGTTCAACCTGCTCCGACCGCGGCTGTGGCTCCGGTTCACTTGCAGCCGTTCGCGCTGTCGCTGCACGGTTTGCCGCCGGCGGTATTATTATTTTTGAACGCTCTTCCGTAGGTTTAGGGGGGCTCTTTCCAGGACCGCTCAGTGGGATTTTTCCTGGAATCGGGATTTTGTGTTGAGCTGTTTGAGTCCGAACGCCTCTGGCAATTGGAATCGCCGGCGCTGAAGTCGCCTTGGGCGGTGGTTTAATTACACGAAACCCCCCGGTGGGGCGATTTCTCTCATTGGTCTTCGGGTCGGCATTCAGATCGGTGGTTTTTTCCGCAGTGTCATTCTGAGGTGCGGGCTGGGCGGGAGTCTGAGCGGAACTGTCGGATGACTCGCCACCTAAGACGTAGGGGGCGGCAACGGAGAGAATAATTTCCTGTAGTATGGCGGGCGATTTGCCCTGAGTCTGCAGGTATTGAGCCGCGCGCTGCATACCGGCAAGGGTGTCTACATGCTCGAAACCCAGAACGCGTCCTTTCGACTCGAAAGCTGTTAGATAGCACTCCTCTGCTTTCTCGGCGTTTCCCTTTTGGCGGTGGAAAATAGCAAGTCGTTCAAAGACGAAAGAGCGTTCCAGCCCTTTTGCCACTTTGACATACCGATAGAGTTCTTCCGGTCGATCATTGATGCCCAGGGCAATGAATTTTCCCGCAAGTTTTATCAGTGCCCACAGTGCCTCTGAGCGCGTCTCTTCATCCGCTCCCAGACAACTTCTAAATGCCAGACAATAACTTTCCTCAGCCGCTTCCAGTGCACCTTCGGCCAGCAGTTTGTCTGCTTGTTCAATTACCACCTTTACGTCGGGTGTCATGCTGTACCTTGTCGTCCACTTCGCTTGCCTGCAACAAAGCCGACAAGTCACACTAATCCCTATTTATGGTTTTGCCACCATTACCCTCAGCTTATGCAATCCAGTTGCTAATGGCATCTTAAAAGTTGGGAAATATCGTAATACATATCAACGGACCCTGGCCTCACCGAGTTTCAAAGGTTTCAAAAGCGGGAGTGTCGGGACAAGACTGAAGATTTGTTCGCCCAACACGCGGTCATTTTGAGGTCGTAATTTTGTGGAGTTATTCGAAACAAAGAGGTTTGATCTGCCAGGACCATGGTACAACACTGACCACACAAGGCGGCGCGTAGATTGTGATTCCCAAGATCCATCTTAGTATCAGCCACTGTCGACGACTGCGTACGATCTGTCTGATCTCATGGTCTTTATCGGTTGCTTTACCGATTCCGCCAGTATGTGCCGCCGACTTAAGCGACATCGATCAACTTGTATCCCGCGCGGAGGGTTTCGCCGCTAGAGGGAAGCCTGATGAGGCAGAATCAGATTTTCGCAGTGCCCTGGAACTTACGGTAGGCAAATTTGGATCGTTTCATGCTGCCACAGCAGGACTCAATCGCAGGCTGGCATCCTTTCTGCTTGACCAAAATCGCACAGCGGAAGCAGAACGGTGTTTACAGAAAGCGTTGGTGATTACGTCGGGCTATTCGCCAGCTGCCGCTTTGGACGGTGAGTTTCGCGGTGTGTCTGTATTTACCAATAATGCGTTGCAGAACCCCGATCAGTTACCGGGAAGCTTCGAATTGGCCGATGTGCTGGAAGGTTATGCTTCCTTGTATGCCAGCCAGGGGCGTTACTCTGATGCTGAGCGTCTTTTGAAAACAGCAACTCGAGTATACGAAGACGGTGCAGCCAATCGTGCATCCACTGGTTTTATCTTACGAGGCGATAGTCATGAACTTTTCCTTAGAGCGATGACACAACTTGCATTTGTTCAATCAAAACAATCGAAGGTGGTGGAGGCTGAGCAAACCTTCACCCGGGCCGCATCAATAACCAGAGCGCGCAAAGGTGCCACGTCACCGGAGCTAGCTGAAGTGCTCCGTTCATTGGCCAGGTTTTACCGCTGCCAGGGGAGAACCAGTGACGCAGAAGCTGCTGAGTCTGAGGCCGCGTCTCAATCTCGATAACCTGTCCAGGTCGCGTGCCAAACATGACTGGTGTTTGAAAAATAAGTCTGGCTGCGGTGGAGCGAGTTTTGTTCGATATAGGCTACAATGACTCGGAGCTAAAGCATGGCAGGATGTAAACTTGGTTGACGCCACTGACGACCCGAACATTTACATTTTGGACCACACCGCAGACATGGGATTTGAGGCTCGCGGTCAAACTCTGAGCGAAGTATTTGAGAAGTCGGCACTGGCGCTCACCACGATATTGACCGATCCTGCACTGATTGCCTGCGGCACTCAAGTTGAAGTGGACGTGCTCGGCAGTGATCTCGATAGCTTAATGTATAACTGGCTCTCCGAGATCCTGTATTTATTTGACGGCGAGAAGAAACTGTTTTCTGTGTTCCAGGTCGCACAATTAAATGCAGGTGAAAACGGATACAACATTCATGCGAAGCTTTCCGGCGAAGACTATCAACCCGATCGCCACGAAGTCAGAACTTACATAAAAGCAATTACTTTTCATCAAATGGAAATTTTGCAAATTCAACCAAATTGTTCTGCCCGAGTTTTCATAGACATCTAACTGTGTATGCGATGTTCAAGGTTCTAAACCATCAGTCAGACTCGAATTTTCGAATTAACGAGGCGTCTAACATGTTGCAAGCAAGACAAAAAACCGGCACTAAGTGGGACAATATAATCGAACCAATCGACCAATATCGATACAGAATTCCTAAGTCATACAAGAGCGGAATGCTGGTTGACGCAGTCATTTACGCAAGTCCGGAATTATTGCCGTCCATTTTGAATGATCTTTCGCCGGAGCAAGCCTGCAATGTAGCCTCACTGCCGGGAATAATCGGTAGGTCGATGGCGATGCCAGATGTTCACCAGGGCTATGGCTTCCCTATTGGCGGGGTGGCGGCCATGGATCCGGATACCGGAGTGGTTTCTCCCGGCGGTGTGGGCTTTGATATTAACTGTGGTGTCAGACTGCTGAAGAGCACACTTTTGTTCAATGAAGTTCGTCCTCATTTGAAAAAACTAGTAGAGGCACTTTTTCATGCTGTTCCAGCCGGAACCGGCGCCGGCGGTCGCATAAAGCTGAACGACAAAGAGATAAATGACATTCTTTCGAATGGGTTGCAATGGACCCTTGAACGTGGATATGCCAACCAGGATGACATTGACCGTTCAGAAGAGTACGGACAAATGCAGGGTGCAGATCCGGCGGCGGTAAGCGCCAGAGCAAGAAAACGCGGCGCAGATCAGCTTGGAACGCTCGGCTCCGGAAATCACTTTCTCGAAATTGATCGAGTCGAACAAATATTTGATAGAGAATTGGCCGACGCGTTCGGATTATTTGAAGGACAGATTTGCTTCATGACTCACTGCGGATCCCGCGGGTTGGGTCACCAGGTGTGTACGGATTATGTATCAATCATGAAGCCGATCATGCAAAAATATCAAATTGAATTAGCCGATCGCGAACTGGCGTGTTGTCCGATCAGCTCAACAGAGGGAAAGCAGTACCTGTCGGCAATGGCTGCCGCTGCAAATTTTGCATTTGCCAATCGGCAATGCATTGCTCACTGGATCCGAGAAACAGTGGGCAAGCAATTTCCCGGTGCGGAGCTGGATTTGTTATACGACGTAGCGCACAATATGGCCAAGTTCGAAAAACACAATGCGTACGGAATCGACAAGACTGTGCTCGTGCATCGAAAAGGCGCAACCAGAGCGTTTCCTGCCGGGCGAATCGAACTGCCTGAGGTCTACCGGCAGACCGGACAACCCGTTATTATTCCGGGCGACATGGGCCGAGCATCGTACATTCTCGTTGGTACGGAACTGGCGATGCAGGAAACATTCGGAAGCGTATGCCATGGTGCTGGAAGGCTTATGAGCAGGACATCTGCGCGGAAGGGCAAACAGTCAAAAGACATTATTGAAGAACTGCTAAGCAAAGGTGTGATCGCCAGAGCGAGCACCAGAGAAGGATTGACCGAAGAAGTTCCCGAAGCATATAAATCTATTGATCAAGTTATTGATGCAGTGCACCATGCCGGTATCGCCCGAAAAGTGGCTAGACTCAAGCCTGTCGGGGTCATAAAGGGATAGCGGGTACGTACGAGCGGTTATTTTAAGCCTGTGCTACATTCGAAATTGTAGTCCGCATTACCGGCAGATGCGGGACGCCTCGAGAGACCATGTCTCGAGGCGGGAGATAACGTATGGCAACCAGTCTATCAGATGAGCACATATTGAATGGCTAGAAAGAAAACAATCGAAACCGTAATTGATGAAGACGTGGCGGGTGAACCGTGGACCGAAGAATACGAAAGTGATTCCTCCTTCGACATAACCGACGACGAGGCTGACGACGAGGCTGACGAAAAGCCTGCTGCTGCGCACCACGATGTAGACGATGATTCTACCCGAAATTATTTGAGAGAAATCGGTCGCCATAAGTTGTTGAATGGCGGAGAAGAAATTGAGTTGTCGCGGGCATGCAAGTCTGGCGATGAATCGGCGCGCCGGAAGCTTATTCAGGCAAATTTGCGTCTTGTGGTGAGCATCGCAAAGCGATACAAAAATCGGGGGTTGAGCTTTCAAGATTTAATTCAAGAAGGCAGTCTCGGCTTAATTCGCGCAGTGGAAAAATTTGATCCGGGCAGGGGGTATAAACTGTCGACTTATGCCACATGGTGGATCAGACAATCGATTACACGAGCGCTGGCGGACAAATCGCGAACGATAAGAGTGCCTGTGCACATGATCGAAATTATGAGCAAACTGCGCAAGGTGATTCGCCACCAGATCAATAGCCTTCAGCGAAGACCCACAATTGATGAAATTGCAGCAGCATCCGGCATCGACAAGAAAAAAGTGACGCAGGCGCTGGAAGCAGATAAAACGCTGATCTCGCTGGATGCGGGGCGCGGTCCCGATCAGGAGTCCACGTTGTGGGACATGCTTGAAGATGATCGCATCGCCCCGCCGGAAACCGCTGCAGACGATCAGCTACTAACAGAACAACTCAATCTAGTGCTTGAGCGATTGAGCGCCCACGAAAGGGAAGTGATACGTATGCGCTATGGATTGCACAACGGTGACTTCATGACGCTGGAGCAATCAGGTCGTACGCTGGGTCTGAGCAAAGAACGGGTAAGACAGATCGAGTCTAAGGCACTGAAAAAACTTCGCAGCCTTCAGCAGGTCGTCGGACTGCGGGACTATCTCAACTAATAAGTTGAAACTGGCGACGAGCCGCAGGATAGCACAAGCTATCGTTTCTTCGGTGGTGGGTGAGATATGGATTGGCAGCTACCCATCGGCGATTAGCAGAGAACATTCGATTGCTTCGTCGAGATTTTTGACAGCCCAGATAGTATCCACCGGGCTATTACACGTGAATCCGAAAAAGAGCAAGTTGGTATATCCGACGTGCTCTTTCTTCGTTGCCGCTTTAGACTTCTAGAAAAAAGTTCGCATGTTGTATCCATGCTTCCAGGGAACACTCCTGGCCGAGTCGGTCTAGTTATTCGTCAATCTATAACTTGGACGTGTAGACCACCGCGAGCGCTTGCAGCCATTAATTTCTCTGCCTCGTCCAGCAATGCCGATTGCTTAGCTAATTTTCCCTGCAGGTTGCACTGCCGGGCGTACTCTTCCAGAAGCGCGATTCTCTGTTCGATCTTCAGGTCGTAAGAGTTTCGTGAGCAAGCCAGTGCCTGCTCATAGGACGAATTTGATTCGTTAAAACAGCCATCAAGCTGATCTATTCGAGCCTGCAGCCTCAGTGCCTGGACAAAGTACTCGTCGGATAAAGTTTTCCGTCTGGCCTTCACCGAGTCGAAGAGTGGCGAAAGGTCTTGTCTGGCTGTGCTTGGATCACCCATTGCTATCAGAGTTTCCACCAGCATCAATTTCAGGGCAAGATAAGCCTCAAAATATTGGTCTTGTAGTCGTGGTTGCGATGCTGCCTGCACCAGCAAGGCTTGAGCTTCCTTATGTTTCTCTGTCTGATTGAGTGCGCTGGCAATTGCCAGCACCGAGGGGGAATTCGTCGTAACCTCTTGTTGCAATCTGTTCTTGAGAATGTTGAGCGATTCATTTAAGAGGCGTTCAGCCACAATTGGATGCGTTTTGTGCAAACGGCACGCCAGAGTCGTTTGCCACTCAATATCAGAAGACGATAAGTCTTTGTAACGGGGAAGCACTAAATCCTCGGGGGGTTGGCCCAGATTCATCCAGAGTTCGACCAGCGGTAGCATGAGTCGTTCTCGTGTGCTGGTTGATTCAAGCGAAATTTTGCCGATCAGTTTCAGCGATTCTTGCTTCCGCTCAAGTTCGCTCAAAGCTTTCGCTTCTAAGAACAAGTGGTCGTTTTGGCTCACGCACACATGGCCGGGTGCGTCGTTAATGCCGTCAGATATCGTATTGTTGCTGTCGATTTCGCAGTACTGGCATACTTGTAGCGCCTTCTGGGGAAATCCGGCCTGCAAGAATTTTTCACTAAGGAAGTGAAGCTGGTGCTTGTGAAATGCATTCCACCGGCCATGCAACAAGTTGTCTAACTCGCTCAGCAAGATTGCTTTAACAGCGGGTGCTTTTCCCTGCCGAGCCAAATTCTCCGCTCGATGCAGTGCGATTTCCGGAGTGGGTACTCTCTCTTTCAGCATTTCTTCCAGAGCGGTGCTATCACCCGCGTACTCATAAATTTCACACAGGGCCGTACGTAGTTCATCGACAAAACGAAACACCAGATTCTTCCGCTTCAACATTAAGCGATCAAGCTCGGCTCGGCGGGTTCTACTCATGTCAATTTGCACCAATACCAGCTCATAGTACAACCATTCTGAACTCTCGCTATCATTCAAGGTTGCGTGAGACAAGATTTTTCTGATGAGCGATAACGATTTTTGCCGATGCTCATTTGCTTCACTGCCGCAAATTCTGCGAACCGGGGTAAGCTCAAAGGTCACGTCGTTCCCCTGTGTATGTCCGATTTCTGAGGCACCACCGGTCAGTTCCAGACATAGCCAAAAATGTGCCAGTGCAAGGTCTTTTGAATCATGATCACCGAACTGGTGCAGCCACGTCCTCAGCATCGGAATGCGGTACGCGTCTGGCAGTTGTTCTCTGTGAACCAGATAGTGGGATACAAAGTCTTCGAAAACATGCGTTGTTGCCAGTGATTGGATCTTCGTCTGCCGGGGATTCTGAGTATATGGGATATGTGTTTGATCGCTATGCCAATAGCTCATCACCCAGAGTGGTAACATTAAACAAGCCAGAAGCACTGGCACTATTAGCCGTGCACTGTGCCTCCTTGCATCAGGCGCCCGTTCCGTCACTGAGAGATTCTTCCAGTTGTTGCTTTCAACAGACCTTAAGTCGGTGGCCATTTCAGCCATTGTGGAGTATCTCTGCAACGGGTCTTTTGCCATCGCTTTTTTCAAAATAGCGTTCCAGCCATCCGTGCAGCAGACGGTATCGCCGGCGGTGACTGCGGCGGCTTGTGCGTTGACATGTAGATTGATCAATCCAATCGGATTATCGGCAACGAATGGCGGATGACCGGTAAGCGCTTCATAGAGAACGCATCCAAGCGAATAGATGTCTGAGCGCGCGTCTGCCGCCTTTCCAACACATTGTTCGGGGCTCATGTAATTCACACTGCCAATTAATTCACCAGTATGCGTCAGGTGCTGTCCTGAAAAGTCTGATCCCAATCGTGCAAGTCCAAAATCTATGACTTTGACCAGTTCCGGTTTTGATTCATCAACTAGCATGATATTATCGGGCTTCAAATCGCGGTGGATAATCTGCTGGCGATGTGCGTGCTCCATGCCTTCACAGATCTGAATGCCGATTGCAGCGCAGCGTGCAGAAGAAATCGAACCCTGTTGTAAAATGTGCAGCAGAGATGCACCCCTCAATAATTCCATCGCCATGTAAGCGATTCGTTCTTTCCATACGCCGAATCTATAAAACTTAATGATATTGGGATGATCAAGCCGTGAGATGACTGTGCCTTCACGCCTGAAGCGACTGAAATATTCATCGTCTCCAGTGAGAGTCGGTTGGAGCAACTTCAGTGCTATCAATCTATTTAGCTCTATTTCCCGGGCTTCGTAGACGCAGCCCATTCCTCCTTCGCCCAACAGTTCGAGGATTTCGTATCGATCGTCAACTATAGTGTTGGCAGGCAGTTGAATGAACATTGTCGAGCCGAGGCGGGAGCCCACACTTTATACCCGGTCTAGAGATACC
This sequence comes from Candidatus Obscuribacterales bacterium, assembly GCA_021732565.1. Classification (GTDB taxonomy): domain Bacteria; phylum Cyanobacteriota; class Vampirovibrionia; order Obscuribacterales; family Obscuribacteraceae; genus JAKFUT01. Next base: position 3,253 of record JAKFUT010000154.1, on the reverse strand, counting down.
GGAAACTGTCGGCCTCGTCGTGTTTCACGTGGAGAATTTTGTTGCACTCGATGTGAGCACAACTGCGAAAATCCTTCAAAAAACTCACTCGGCAATTTTGACAGATGGATTCTCCTTCTCCAACTGCGCAATTTGAGCGTCCAGATCTCCCCTACCCTGATGCATCTTCGCTGCACCCTTCCTAATATCAACCACAAATTCTTCAAGTGGTTGGGCTGACTTGATCTATTTGTCGGTAAACGCCACTTTGTGTCCCCCGTTCCATAAGCGAGCGTCACAACTGTAAGAAGGGCGTCTCCTAACTTCTCAGGACTTTCGGATATGCTCCTGCACGAGTACAGTAGTCCAAGTTTTTGATGGACGTTCTTGCATTTCGAATATTCCGAAAAGACTTGAGCTATAGTGACTGCATCAAGGGCATTGACGAAACCAACTGCAGTTCCGAGCTCCAGTACCTTGTTGGCGGTATCCTTCGGCCACTCATTGTTCAAAATTGAGATTGACCGGGTTGTCCGGCCAGTCAAGTGTTGAGCTTGTGGTATCGCCGGGCTTGCTATAGGTTGCAGTCACCGCTACCTCCTGACCCACTTTCTCAAAATTCAGATCATCAATCCAGATCTGGCCCGGACCATTGAGTAACACACCGAACGAAATAACGGTGCCCTCTTGCGGCACATCGATTACCAATTCATAACGGGCCCAATCCACTGAGCCTTTTATCGGTCGATCTTCCATGTTGTCCAGAACAAGGTTCTTCCTGGTTTCTCCGTCAACTCGAATCCAGAGTGCAGCCCGGCCGTTCACACTCCAAGCCTTGCACCAGCCGCTCATTTTTAGCCGGCAGCCCGAGAGCTTGCCGGCAGTGAAGGCCTGCATCAAAGTAGCAAACCCGGCAGGATCGTCATTGCGAGCCCGCACAAAGCCACAACGGTTTCCGCTGTGGGCTATGCTTTCGTCGACACCGAGGTGGTAATCGTTCGGGTTGCTTCCGGTGACGAACCAACCAAAAGGAAGCTTGTTTACATCCATTCGTTTTCCTCGCTCAACAATGTGCCAGTCAAGATCGCATCGAGCCAGCACCCAATGATCCTTCAAAGGGATGCGAGCTATCTCCCCTCATTCATCAACAATCTTGTAGCCCAGACCGCGACGACTGCGAATAATCGGATTTTCCTCACAGTCACCGATCTTTCTGCGCAGAGTCTTTATATGAGTGCGCACCGTTTCCATTGAAGCGTTGTCATCAGCATGCCAGAGACGATCAAGAATGGACTCCACCGTGAAACTCTGATTGGGGTGCCTCATGAGCAATTCCAGCAAACTGAACTCTTTTGCTGTCAGTTCCACTGATTGCTCTGCTCTGGTTACCCGCCGAGTAACGGTGTCAAGCACAAGATCCTTTACCACAAAAGCCTTACCGGACATTGATGCCGGACGACGAAGCAATGCCCTGATTCGGGCTGAAAGCTCCGGCGGGTTGAAAGGCTTCGTCAGATAATCGTCAGCGCCTGCGTCCAATCCCAGCACTTTGTCTTCGGCGGTGCCTTTGGCAGTGAGCATGAGGATGGGGGCAAGTCCGCCACGCTGACGATACTGCTTACAGATGTCAACCCCGGTCACGTCTGGCAGCATCCAGTCAAGAATCACCAGATCATACTCGTGTATTTTCAGCGCTGCCAGGGCATCTTGCCCTTGCGCGACCACATCCACGAGGTGGCGATCATGCTCCAGTTGCACCACTAGCAACCGGGACAAATTCTTATCATCTTCAACCAGCAAAATTTTGGCCATCAGGCGAAAAAGAGCATACCGCCTAAACTCCTCTCCAATTGTAAGCGCTCCCTGCGGCTCGTTTCGCGCCAGGGCGCGCTCAACTCACTTCAATTATAGTTGCATGATGCCCCAACTCAATAGAAATTATTGGATTATTGTTTGGAAGCATCCGATCAGTGACGATTAGTTATCCAATTAAGTAAGATGGAAAGCTCGGATACCTTAAATCGGGGCATAAGAGATCAGCGGCTCCAAGCCTTAATTCATCTGCATTTTACTATTTTTGTGTGAGACGCAACGCATTGCAAAATCGCGACATTCAGGGTAACGGCAGTGGCGAAGGCGAACAAACCACACTTCGCCTGGCAGATTCGGTCGTTCACGAAAGTGTACTTGTACTCAAATACGGTTCGAATTTTGTCGCTGAGCTATCAGGACTCAACAATTCAAAAAGATCCTTTGATGTCATTATTGTCGACGCCACCGAGTCAGGGTTTCTTTTTTCAGCTGAGCATTTGATTGAAGCCAGTGTGCTTGGCAAGAGCTTGCTTGAAGTGCAAGGGGCTCTTGTCTTTGTTAAACATGACAAAGCTGCCGCGCTTGTCAAAGAGAGTTCAGTGGGCAATATGTCGTTCCATGTCTTTGAAAGCTTCTCGGCAGTTTACGATTATTCCTCTACTATGGCCAAGCATATCCAACAGGCTATGGGGCAGGGCATTGAGATTAACAAGGACAGCACGGATCTTTCAGAACAGATCTTGATGACAATTATCCCTGTGCTCACCATGTTCGGTATCAAGTTGAAGGCCGGCAGCGAGGGTACTAAGCGCCGAAACAAAGTGCTCGGTGCAATCGATAACTACACCCCTTTGAGTTCCATCGCACAAAGGCTTGGGCAGCACACAACCTTTGACGAGGTGCTGGAAGAGCTGCGGGGAATGGAGAAGATTGGCGCTATCTATCCGATCTTTCCGAAGATTCCTTTTCTGGTTAATCATTTTCGAAATTCCAGGCCGTTCAAGCTTCGAGAGTATCTAATTGAAGCGCGCCTACTGACTCGAGAGCAACTTGATGATGTAATCTTCGCAATGCAAAACGCCAAAGGCGGTGCCAGCCAACGATTGACCATGGGCTCGCTTTGCGTTTCGAAGGGGCTGATCAGTGCCCGCCAACTGGAAATCGCACTGCAAGATCAAGCATTTTTCGGTCAACTTCGCGATTCAGAGATAGTGAAATTTCGTTTGAATACCGAGCCTGAAGCACGATTGCAGTCTTTGATCGGGCACCTTGGCACCACCGAGCCGGCGGGTGTCTTGCAAAATCTCTCTAGCAATCGATGCCAGGGAGTGCTGTCGGTGGAGCACCGCGATCGCAGCTTTCGTGCGATTTTCGACCAGGGTCGATTATTGTATGCCAAACAAGGACGGTTGCGAGGAAACTCCGCGATTTCCGAGTTTGTGTCGGTTTGGAAGGAAGGGGT
>JAKFUT010000394.1 GCA_021732565.1 Candidatus Obscuribacterales bacterium | reverse complement strand
TATATAATTACGGTGGTCTCTGTCGAAATTGGTATGAAGCAGATGAAATCATCAACAAAAACAATCCTCTCCACCACCGTGGCATGCTTAACCGTTGTTGTGGCGGGGGGTTTTAGCCAAGCACAAAACGACAACCAGAGCACCTGGCCAGTCGATCAGGGGCAAAAAGTGATCACTACCCGAACAGGGCTCCAATATATTGATCTACAGCCGGGGAAGGGGCCTTCGCCCACAGCAGGCACTTATGTTTCAGTGAATTACACAGGTTGGCTCTTGAACAAGAAGAAGTTCGACAGCTCATTTGACAGGAACTCTCCATTTGAATTTCCTCTGGGGCAGAGCAAAGTCATCGCGGGGTGGGACGAAGGAGTTGCGTCGATGAAAGTTGGTGGCAAACGAAGACTTGTCGTTCCTCCAAATTTGGGATACGGACCACAGGGCATGCCCCCGGTCATACCGCCCAATGCAACACTGGTTTTTGACGTGCAGTTGCTAAAATTCTCGAATTCACCAACCCAGCAACAGTAACAACATCTTTCACATACTCTTCGCACATAGAATAGAGTGCTTATTGCGCCAATTGACGATTGTGGAGAAAGCCAGGCTTTGCACGGTTTCGTCCTCGGGCCCGTCTGAACTACTTTTGTCCCCAGGCAAATTGCTCAATCAAGCGAAATACGAAAAACGCACTCAAGCTTAGCGCGTAAATCACCACCCACTTCAACGTACTGTGCCAGTTCGAGCGCAGTATTTTGAAGTTACTACTAATCACGAGATAACCAAGAAGAACAGCCAGTAGTCCTCGTCCAATAAACATGCCCACGGGCAACACGGCGAAGAAACTCTCGACTCGATGTAATTTGCGTGCAAGCAAAACGTTCTTGCCATCAACATAAACCGCCGGTACAGGGTCAAGGAAGTGAGCCCGCACCACCACTTTATGCAAGCCTCCTTCACTGTCTGTGATCTGGTAGGGAGCATCTTTCTCAACAGTGCGTTCCACCGTACCACCATCGGCGGTGACGTTCACACGACCGAACCAGAGTGGACAAGTTATCTCGATCTCTCGCCCTTCGATCTCATGGTGCTGCAACTGAATTTTCATCGCTATTTCATCAGAGGTTTATAGTGAGCCTATCAAGCGATAGTCGCTTCTCAACAAAGCCATATTCAGCAATGGTATCAACAGTATAATATGGACGTCCAGCGGAGGGGCGATGACTGGCGTTAATCACTTGATTCTTCTGGGTGTCGGGCAAGTTGGTCGAGCAGTCGTTGCTCAGGCGCATGGAACCCGTTCCATTACGGGCACAACCCGAGATCCGCGAAAAATCTTCCACATGGTCGAGAGCGGAATTACACCGTTAATAATGCCTCTCCCTTCAGCGGAGGTCTTTGCATCCGTGTGCCAGGATGCCGATGTGCTGGTTTCTTTTCCTCCCGATGGCTCCACGGATAAGATTCTGGCACCAGCCTGTTCCATTGCCCGACGGGTAATTTATATCTCTTCGACCGGCGTTTACGGCAACACGGAGGGCACTATCGATGATACCACTCCAGCCGATCAATCAGCCCCGGGAATGGAGAGCCGTTTGCAAGCCGAGCAAACCTGGTCGGCGATCGGCGCAATTGTTTTGAGAGTGCCAGGCATCTACGGACCGGATGCCGGTTTGCACCTGTCGTTGAAAAACGGAAAGTATCGAATGCCAGGCAATGGCGAACGCCATTCGTCGCGCATTCACGTCGAAGACCTCGCCACCATTATATTGACAGCCTTTGCAGCACAAAAATTGCTGCACCAAACCTACGTGATTGGCGATTGTAGTCCATGCAGTCAGAAAGAAATTGTTAGCTGGCTCTGTGAAAAGATAGACGCACCTCCGCCCGATTCGATTCCCCTGGCAGAAGCTCACAGAACGCTCAGAGGCAATCGCCGCATCGACCCGACTCGCTTATTGAACGAACTTGGACTCAGCCTAAAGTATCCCGATTACAAACAAGGATATGCGGCTTTATTGAATGCCCCTTCAGAATAACCGGAAGCCAGTGGAGCCAGCTCCGCAAGCGGCGGGCGAGAGAGGCAACGGAGGAGCAGCAGGGCACGCTTACCACCAATGACGGTAACCAAGCAACAGGTGAACTTCCAATGAAACCATTTAGACCAATTACTCTCGCCATTGCTCTGCTTTTGAGTGTCGGTTTTCTGGAGTTAAAAGCTGAGCCCGTGGCAAAGACTGAAAAGAGTTCTGCCTCAGAGGAAAAACAGGCCACGCCAAAATCATCCAATCCGCTTGAGCTAACTTCCCACAGCAACGGAAAAACAATTCCAACCACTGTGGGAACCCTGATTAACGTGACATTACCGGGCAATGTAACAACCGGCTATTACTGGACCGTTGAAGACAGTGAAGCCATCGTGCAAGTCGGAAAGGCAGACTATGTCTCGCAGGGACTTCCGGGCCAGATGGGAGCGGGGGGCACATACAAGTTCCATTTTCGAGTGGCAAAACCGGGCAACTCGGTGTTGAAGATGAAGTATGCAAGAAATAAAGGACCTGCTGGAAATACTTTTTTGATTAATTTCCAGGTTGCAAAATAGCTTTATTTCCCGGTCGCTTTCAGCATCCTTCGCCCTGCTTCGGCAAAGTTGTACCGCTTGTATACTTCGTCCGCCTTTTTGACCAGGGACCCGAATCGATGGTGTATCCTAGGTAGGTCGGCTTAATAAAGAGGCGGGCCAACAGAAAGCCAAGAAAGCGATCCGCCAAGTACCTAAAGGACAAACCTTTGCCACCAATGATCAGACTGTTAGTTGTCGACGATCACCCTCCAACTAGAGAACAAGCCGTGCAGGATCTTTCGGCTGGTGATCTAATTGAAGTAATTGCCGAAGCTGAGACCTCAGATGAAGCATTTAAGCTAGCAAAAAGCCTGCTACCGGATATTGTTTTGCTTGATCTTCATTTACCCGGATTGATACAAACACCTGATTTAGTGCGGCGTCTGGTCGGGCTAAAGAACGTAAAAGTGGTTATGTATGCCAGCCAGAGCAAAGCTTCCGAGGTTCAGGATTTTCTTGATGGCGGCGCATCGGCTTATATCTTAAAAACAGATCCCGCTCCATTGATACGCATGAGCATTCTTATGGTCTATAAAGGCAATGAGAATGTGGTGTCTCCATCACTGCCACGAAATTTACTGCGACTCAGCGCACAAGAACGTGGAATTTTAAGACAGATCACCAAACGGGGCGGTCTGCCCAAAGCAGCTGACCGAATGGGACTAACCGAATACGACTTGAACCAGCTTCTCTTCCATTTAGTCGAAAAGTTAGAACTCGAGTCTATCGATGACCTGACAAAATGGTCAAAGAGAAACGGCTTTTAGTGCAGTGTCGGCAAACATTCGTCGACATTGCCCATATCGGTATTGATTACATCCGGTCAAGAGCTCTGGCAAGCTTAGATAAACATGCCCGAGATTTTGTTGCAGAAGAACTATTCCAGGAAGTATCGAAGAAGCGCAGTCTTGATGAAGAAGGTCGCGCAAAGTTGAGAATTGATTGCGATAAGCTGAAGACAGACCCGGCTGATAGCTCAGTTGATCCGGAGCTTAGAAAGCTGTTCGCCGATACACACAAGGAAATTGTTGATTTCAATACCAAACGAATCGATACTCGGTTTGGTGATAAAGATTCAACATCCAAGCCGCTGCAGAAAGCTCAAGATGCGGGAGTAGAACCGCCCGGTGTGCGTCGCCGGACTGTTGATCCAAATACTCTAGCGCCCGATGTGGCGAAAAGTTTAGATCGGCTCAATTCAGAAAAGCTCGATTCGAAAGTGCGCAATATGTATGAGGAAAAGCTCGTGAACGGCAGCCTGAGCCCGAGCGACTTTGAGAGATTGATGAATTTAAGAGCTCTGGATCGAGGCGACCTCGAAGCATTGCTACTGAAGAAGACTATTTCGGATAAGGGCTTGTCGAAGGTACTACAACTGGAGCCGGAAGTGATCGGCAAACTACTGACTACGCCGGAATCCAACACCTTGCTAAAGGGAGTTGAGCGAGGGCTGATCGGTAATGAGGCGGGCAACATTTGCGACATGCCAAAAGTCCAACAAAAGATAGCCACCGAATTCCTCAATAAAGCGCTGAATGATCCCACAGGCAGTTTAACAAAAGAATCCGTCGGGCGGTTCTTGCAATTGACCGATGGTGATCGTGCACGAGTTCTGCAGTCAATGAATGCGCAAAAAACGGGGCTGTCGCGCCTCAGCACGGCAGATGTTCATGTGGCCTTGACCGCACCAATTCGTGCTGTCGGCGATGTCACTATTCATGATACCGGGGCTCTTATCGACGGGATGCAACGCGGCGTTTTGAACAGGTCTCAAGTTGCCGAATTCTCGCGCTTACCCGCGGATGCCCGAGCCGGCGCAGCGGCGTTACTAAAAGGAAATTTGCTAACGGGCGAAAGCACTTCACAGGTTCTGAAATTGGCCGCGACGGGCGAGTTATCACCCAAACATATGAATGACTTGGCAATGGCCGAACACTTGCAATGGGTAGCTCCTGAATCGCTTAGCAAGCTATTGAAACAAGATCCGATTGTTAGAGAAGCAATACTGGAGCGAATCAGCAGTGAGATGAAAACTGCCAAGCGCGGATCAACCCCAGTCGATAAATTGATCGAAAGGATTCAACCATTGACCGAGTATATGAATCGTGGAGTAATTAATGAACCTACCTTTAGACTGCTGTCACAGTCTCATCCGAGCGACGTTCTGATCAATGATCTGATCAAATCCCAAGCAGGCAAACCGCCCGGCGAACGCATACAGCCTCAAACGTTACAACAATTCGTCGAGATGTGCCGGAATGGCGATATTGAGCCTACCAGCGCCGCGGCCTATCGTCGGGCAATGGATGCAGGAACGGTGAATGATAAATCGCTGAGAGAATTGCTCAATCAAGCACATGCCAGCAGAAAAGCGTGCGAGCAAGTGCTGCAACAAGATCCAAAGACATTTGCGGACCTGCTTCAAAAAGGAGATCTCCAGAAGCTAGTCGATATAGGGAACTCGTTACCTGACGCGGCACACAATGTTTTCCCTGAAATGTTTCCGGAGTCAGGAAAGTTTCGCGATACCAACAGAAGTGGCGGCTCTGATACTTCCGAGGCTGGAAGAGAGATTAGCAAGTTCATGGAGCTAATGGACCAGGGCGATTATGCTGCTGCCCTTCATTTTTGGAATGACAAACTGGTAACTCCGGATCAGAAGCAAGATACCAGTCATTTACCGGAAGTACAATGGACTAAGAATCCGAACCCCATCGCCCTTGCGGATCTCAATGACCCTGCAAAATTGCAGCAGCTCTTGAAATTCATGAACGGTCAAGGAAAAGCGCAAGATAACGTTATGCGAGATCATAGTGTTCAGAAAGTGATCAAAGCGCCAGATCCGATGATTGCTCTACCAGACGGAAAGGTATTCTCGCTGAGGTCCAGTTCAGAGATTTTGGAAAATGGTGGCTGGAGAAAAACAACACCTGAGGAAAAGGCATTGATCGATTCCATTCAGAGGAGTCCTTCCGGCAAAGCAATCTTGGGAAAAACGGCGATGATTGTTATGGAGGAGTGGGGACATTGCCAGCAAGGAAAGACGGGGGGCATATCTCCCCTTACGGAAGACTTCAGCAAATCGCCCCAGTACAAAGACCTTCGATCATTCTGGAAAGATCGGGTTCCCCCCGACCAGCTTGACATTACTGTCAACGAGGCGATGCGAGAGATTGACATCGCTGCCGCATTGATTGATGCTGGAATGTCACCAAAAGCGGTGAAGCAGATACTAGGAGATCAACATCTGGCAGGCGAACGCCAGTATTTCTATGATTTTCTCGAGAAAAGATCGCGCAATAAATAAACTGATTCGGACTCTCATTCTCGTTAGTGCAATTGAGGCAATTGCACCAGCGCACTGCCATCTTCCGTCTCTAACCAGAGTCCTGTTTCATCCGGACTTAAGGAAAATCATCCGTAAGTCCAGTTTCATCAACGAACATGGTGGCAGGTCGGATCTTAGTTCCTTCAACCGGAAATTGAAATCTTGCCGCCTACAACTTGAGATACTTGACGATGTCGTCGTATGCGCCACCCTGATTCGAGTAAAGGGCATAGTTTCGCGCTGTGGCGAACCACTCAGCTGTGGACGGTCGCACAGCCTTCACCGACTGCTCCAGATCTTTAGTAGTGATCGGTTGAGATTTACCGGTCTTGAGCGCATGTTCCAACTTTCGTTCGACAGCCATGTCTACCACGCCCATAAGATCGGCTCCGGAAAACTTTTCTGTCTTGGAGGCGATGTGTTGAAAATCGAGATTTTCAATCGGTTTTCCCTTCACCAGAATTCGCAAAATAGCTGCACGGGCCGATTGATCTGGCGGCGGAACAAAGATCACGCGATCGAAACGCCCCGGTCTGCGGAATGCAGAATCTAAATGCCAGGGAGCATTCGTCGCTGCAAGAATCAACACACCCTCATTGCTGGATTTAACTCCATCAAGCTCCATGAGAAATTGATTGATGATGTGACGAGCACCACTATGGCGCATATCAGAGCGACTGGCAGCCAGCGCATCAACCTCGTCAAAGAACACTACACAAGGAGTGTGACGCCGCGCTTGCTCGAACAGTTCATGCAAATTGCGCTCGCTATTACCAAGCCACATGTCTAGAACATCATTAATGCCGACAGCAATAAACCGCGCTTTGATTTCACCGGCGGTGGCACGAGCCAGATGCGTTTTACCGCAGCCCGGTGGTCCATACATAAGAATTCCGCCGCCGGTCTTCTTACCGTAAGCCTTGAAGATCTCCGGATTCTTAAGCGGATGAATAATTTTCATCCGAATCTGCTCTTTTACCTCGTCCATACCGCCAATTTCAGCAAAACTGATTGTGGACTTTTCAGCATTCTCCTCAAAGAACTCGGCACCTTCGGGCACATCATCGTCGTCAAAGTCTTCGCGCTCAGCGCCGATGCGTACGCGCTGCTCCGGGACAGAAGACGACTTCTCAACGGTTGGTTCACCCGTACCCGTTCCCAAACGCTCAGCGAAACTTTCATCAATCAGTGAAGAATCACTAGCAATCGCTTCCCTGTACCGTTGTCGTGCCTTTTCCAACTTTCCGTCATTCAATAACAAGCGCGCGTAAATAAGCAGCGCTCTGGCGGGCGGTTGGGACCTCTTTACTAAATCTTCAACAATCACCAGCGCGTGAGAATATTTACCAAGCTGATAGAAAGCATTTGCCAGCCCAGCTTGTAGCTTCTCGTTGCCGGGTTCCATCGCCAGCGCTACCGTATATTCCTTCTCAGCATCTTCGTACTTACCCAGCCCGCACAGCCCCTCAGCCAGAAGCATTCTTAACGGCAGGTTGTCCGGCGAAATCTTTATCGCTTCGCGCAGCGACCTGACGTGCTCTTCGCTCATTGGTGCACCCCCTTAATCCGGGCCGGGTATTGGAATTCCGCAAACACGATTCTCTTCCTATAGTGCCCCGAGTGCAAGCAGTTTCTAACCGCCAACAAAATGAAACTTGGGCACAGACAGTCGTCTATGCCAGTCAGGCTGGAACAACACTGAGCTTGGAGTAGCCAAATCCAAAGATGACAGTTCGGTTACCTTAAATGATAAGCGCTCGCTTCGTACCTGAGAGCCCTCAATGAGGTTAAATTCTTAGCTCGGATTAGCTCCCATTATGAATCCAGCAATAATGAATCCGAGAAAGAGAGCGCCGACAATTATGATCACAAGCTCGCCCAACGTGAAACCGGCTCGACATAGAAGCCCCGTAGGCTCAGCCGTATCCCAGTATTTATTGAGCAGGTGCTGAACAAACATAGCGGGAAGCACGGACAAGAAGTAAAGAAAATACCAGGCTCCATGCTGAAAGGCCTGTAAAGACAATGCTACGGAGAACACCACCAGCAACGCCGCAATGGTAACAGGATGTTTACCAACAAAGCTGTCTTTCGGCTGTAAGCGGGCGACGCCCAGAGCAATGGTTAAGAACAAGTAATCATTTATGTAAGGAATACAAGCACAGATGGTCCGCAACAGAAGGCTGGCCTCGCGAAATTTACTCAAATGCTCCGGAAGCAAATAGTAAAGCAAGCCACGACTGGAATCGGGCATTTCAGCCTCAGTCGTTGCTTTCATGTGCCTGGAAAGATCCCGTAAGTTCTTGTAATACCAGTAAACAAGGTAAAGCTTACACGTCAGCACCCCCAGCAACAGCACATGCCAGGCGGGCTGCCTCAAGGACAAAGCAGCGATAGAGGGCTCACTCGCCTGGTGTGACAGTTGGTCTGTGTCTGCAGGATCGCCTTCAACTTGTATCTGAGATTTCATAACACGGTACTCATAACTCTGAGGGCAGGGGCGGCTTTTCTCAACCTCAAGATAACGGATCAATAGAATTTTCAAACAAAATTCTTGATCACTCAGGCATGTACATGACGGATAATTTCGAGGTAATTTACACGTTGCAAGTATTCGCGGGGGTTTTTCCATGGTGAATGCGGTTATGCTTGTCGGTCGCGTGGGAAAGGACCCTGAAATGCGCTATTTCGAGTCCGGCCGCGTAAAAACCACCTTTAGCGTGGCGGTAAACCGACCAACAAAAGAGCGCGAAACCGACTGGTTTGACATTGAGCTGTGGGGCCGCCAGGCCGAGTTTGCCGGTGAGTATGTTCGAAAAGGCAGACTAGTCGGAGTAGAAGGACGGCTTGACTTCAGTTCGTGGACAACCGACGACGGCGTCAAACACTCAAAGGCATTCGTAAATGGCTCCAACGTTCGGCTGCTAGACAGCAAGAACGATGCCACTCGGGCTGGCGGTGGCGGCGGCGGCGGCGGTTCAGATATGCCTTCTCCTTCTGATTTCGATTGAGGCATTGATTGCAAGCCGGTTTTGTCGATTACCTGATTATTGGAATCTACTTTGTCTTCGTTCTGGCGATCGGTTTCTCATTGAAGAAACAGATGGTCAGCAGTGAAGACTTCTTTCTTTCCGGGCGCTCAATTCCCGGATGGATAACCGGCCTGGCTTTCCTTTCCGCCAATCTTGGCGCCATAGAAGTCATGGGCATGGCGGGAAATGGTGCCGAATACGGTATCATGACCGCCCACTTCTATTGGGTCGGTGCAATACCAGCGATGGTATTTCTCGCCATATTCATGATGCCGTTCTACTACGGCTCGCGGATCAAGAGTGTGCCGGAGTACCTGAAGCTACGATTTAACGAGCCCACCCGCGCGTTGAACGCTATTTCATTTGCAATAATGACTGTGCTCATGTCCGGCATTAACATGTATGCAATGGCCATCGTGTTCAAACTATTGCTCGGGTGGGACATGACCGCGTCCATCTGGGTGTCTGCGGCAGTAGTGCTCAGCTATACGGCGCTGGGCGGATTGACCTCATCGATCTACAATGAAGTTCTGCAGTTCTTTTTGATCGTATTCGGATTTCTTCCGCTGAGCGTTATTGGCTTCATCAATATCGGCGGATGGTCGGGATTGGCGTCGCGCCTTCCCCACGGATTCACCAATTTATGGTCGCACACCGCCAGTGCTACCAACCCCATGGGCATTGACTGGCTCGGCATTGTTTCGGGATTGGGATTTGTTCTCTCGTTTGGTTATTGGTGCACCGATTTTCTTGTGATTCAACGCGCACTGGCGGCAGAGAATTTGCAAGCGGCTCAAAGAACTCCGCTGATCGCTGCGATTCCTAAAGTGCTGTTTCCCGCCATCACAGTGCTTCCCGGTATGATTGCGCTGGGATTCTTTCCCGACCTGGGGCACAGCAACGATCCCAACATGCGCTACGACATGGCACTGCCCCTGATGCTGGGCAAATTTTACCCGAGCGGAATGCTGGGCTTAGGACTTACTGCGATGCTCGCGAGCTTCATGTCGGGAATGGCCGGTAACATTACAGCCTTCAATACTGTTTTTACTTACGACATCTATAAGAATTTCTTTGCGCCTGAGAAAAGTGACGACCACTATATCATGATGGGCCGTATTGCCACCGCCGCTGGTATCCTGGTGAGCATCGCAACTGCCTATTTCGTCATGGGCGCTCCCAGCATAATGGACTATATGCAGAGCATTTTCTCCTTCTTCAACGCACCGGTATTTGCTACATTCTTGCTTGGGATGTTTTGGAAAAGAGCGACGCCGGCCGGCGGCTTCATTGGATTAGTGTGTGGAGTGATCGCGGCTGTTATTCAATTTCTAATGACCAATGCCGGGCAGCTAACCTATACATCGCCGATGGCGGGTAACTTCTGGCGCGCATCCATCGCCTGGTTGGTTTGTTTCACTGTCACAATAGTAGTATCTCTAGTGACCAAACCGAAACCTGAGTCCGAACTTCAAGGGTTGGTATGGGGCACGGGTCCGTCTACACTAATGGACGGATTGGTACCGTGGTACAAGCGTCCTCTCATTCTGGCTCTCATAGTGTCTGTGGCAACACTTGCCTGCAATTTGATCTTCTGGTGATTCTATGCTTGATTTGCGAATACCTATTGGCTGGTTTTTCTTGCTGAACGCACTGGTGCTCATATTAACCGGGGTGTTTGCGCCAGTTTCCACAACTGTAGGAACGATGAGCATAAATCTCAATTTGTGGTGGGGCATGTGCCTGGCGTTGTTTGGATCATTCATGCTGGGTCTGAGTAAATTAGATCGCTCCGCTAAGTCAGCCCCGGCGAAGGGCACCACCGCTCCGCTCGAAGGACCGCCCGCAACCTCGGAAGAATAGCTTAAGGGTGGCACATGGGAAATACTTGCGCCAGTTTTCACGTTGTTATGCACGGTCCACGGGAAGTAATCCTACCCAAAGTGATACAGGCTGTCAGCCGCGCTTACACGGCAATCGGATATGAGCGCAGCCAGAAACATGTTTCCGGAGGTAAACATATCGTGCTCATGGCACCGGACGGGCAGCGCTTTGCGTCGATATTCGACAGCACCAACGCCCAAATGGATGATGGAGAACTCAAAGATGTGGCGTTAAAGGCGACAAAATCCTTAATGACCGCAGCGGCCTTCACCAGTATTTATGACAGTGATTCTTACGAGTTCATACTGTTTTCTAACGGGAGACAAGTTGACTGTCTGATGGACGGTGACGAGACGAACGATAGTATTTCGAAGCAGATGAAACCAGTTGCGCGTTCAAAAAATTGGAGTTCTTATTTCGTTCGCCCTATTACGTCCGAAGAAATTACTTCAGCTGCTCTCCGCAATAGCGCATTTGCTGATGACAACATTTCGGCTTTATCGCAATTGATCGGACTATCGAAAGGCCAATCGCAGTTGCAATATCAGGACGTGAGAGACGACACCGCTGCCCATATCAAACATCTTTTTTTCAAGAGAAAGGAGCAAATCCTGGCCAAGGTGGTTGATGGACAGCAATCATTCAGCCAATTCTATGACCCGTTTTATAGCCGTATGATATCAGTCTATCCTGCAAGCTGGCCGGCGAAATTAGCAACAGAAATTTCACCGACATGGCTCGTGCTCAGCGACGGCGCTGGTTTTACTGATGCAAGAGCGGTCTTGACGGTGGAAGGCCCTGAGGGGCTTTCACTCCAACAGATTTTTGTGAATGGATGCAAGTTTCATAATGGACAGATAGTCGGTCCACTGGAAAGCACTCCACCGCCACCACCTGCAATGACTGAAGACGAAACAAAGGCATACGCGCAAGCTATTACCGATGCGAAAAAATTCGCCTTCACAGCAATTGACGGCGGCACATCGCCGGTACGAAAATAGTGCAGATCTCTCAGGTTTGAATATTCCATCAAAGACTCCCGAGCGTACCACCCGGATTTTGATCGTCCTACAACTTTCTGTGGTGGCACAAACGGACGGCGACTGGACGATCGAAATCTCTTTCCAGCCGAATGGCGACGAGACGAAACAATATCGCCTGCCAAAGGTACGAATTGAGACAGTGCTCAAAAATTGGATTCCCGTAGTATCCGGACTGAACAGTAAAACGGAATATCATTTAATTGATTTGAAAGAGGTCCAAACGCGGTTTGCCAGCAATATTCTGCAGGAAATGCGCAGCTCCCAATCGCACAGCGCAAATAATCTTCTACTGGATCATCCCGCAATTACTTCGAACGTATTGATAGCACGAGAGAATCAATTCTCGCTCGATGCGAGCAATGTTTATTTTGAAAAATGGCTGAAACCGCTCGCTTTGGCACATCCCGAGACGAAGGTTCAATTACTGACAGAGAAGCAGAGAACCAGAGCGGGGAGCGCTTCCAAGACAAAAAAGACTCTAGCCTTAGAAGACTTGCTCGTGTCTAAAACATGGCACCAAATCTTCGCAGCTGGAGGCGCTTATCAAACTGTAAACCTGTCAATTTTCTCGAAAGACTTTGAACATCCCATCGCTGGTGCTGGCTTACAGCTGGGTTTTAGACCTCAAGACGAGGCCGAACTTCAAAAGCTCAACTTGAAGATTGCGACCACCTTGAGTAAAATGCGAGGTGCTGAATTTGTGCATGCATCCAGCGCTCCGGCTATCCATGTGTTTAATTGGGTTATTAACCATCCAAGCTGCTATCGATGGATGGAAACGTCTACCGATAGCATGCGCGAGGAACTCAGTAAGTTTGCGAACAGCGACAGCGAGTTACTGCAAGCGTGGCATTCAAGTTGTACTTGGCACCCATTTTTTGACACCGGAGGAGAATACCGACGAACAGTTTACGAAGAGTCGGGAATCCTGAACTGGTTCAGGGGAATATCGGAGAAAGGCGGCGGCGGTCTGAATGAAATCAAAATGTCGGCAGGATGGTGCGAGAATGTTCTGAGAATGGTGGCGCCCCATATGTGGCTCAGTCGCAAGTTAATCGAACAGGTGGACAGAACTGCGCTGGAGCTGGTCACGAACGTGGCGGAGACCAACGAAACATTCAGGATAGTCCTGAAAGAGGGGCATCCCCTGGATGCACTCGAGCTAGCTTTACTACCGATACTTCCGGTGGAAAGTAGTCGAATTAAAGTTGTTTAGAAAGATTGGCCTGCTCCTACTACAAAAGCCTGGATAAAGTCACTTCGAAAGAGGGAATAATCTTCCAAGCGTCGTCATGGAAGAACGAACTCGAGGATCTTTGTCAGGAGGCATTGTCTCAGGTCTCAGGAAAGACCGCGATGCTGTACCGAAATAACTGCCTATGACATTGTCTGCGAGGTTACATCGAAACAGTACAACTGAGGGATTATGAAAAAGCGAACGGGTGCTTGTTGCAGAATTATAGCCTTCAGTGCGCTTTTATGCTTAGCCTCGCTTTGGCAACCTGCGCTGGCGGATACGTGGCTGCCGAACTCCGCGACAGCGGTGATCAATATCGACGAAAAGCTAGCGAAGCGTCTGAGTTTAACTCAAGATTTTGCAGAAAAGATCTCAGCGAAAGCTGCGGTACACGATCTCAACATACTGGTCGTCATGACCGAGGAAGACAATGATCTTGGCACAGATCGTTCACGATGGGCGCCGGAGTTATTGCACAACACTTTGTGGACTAAATTGCAATCCTCGGGTTTTCCAGAAGAACGTGCACTCGTTCTTCTGTATGTAAGGTCGAAGAACTCACCACAGGGCTCCGTCGCCGTGCGATCAGGTAGCTATCTTCACAAATTGGGTGTCGATAGAAATCTATTTGCAAGCACCACCGGACCGGTAATTCCCACCGCAAAGCAACTCATGCAGAAGGATCCGCAGAGTTGCATCTTAAACATCCTGGCCAATATTAACAACGCGATCTCTTCGAAGAAGGCAGAGAACCCGTCAGGTCAAATTTCAACAGCGCCCGCGCCAGTAGCGGAAAATGCGACTCCGCCGCAGGCTGACTCCTCAGCTCCGAATTACGGAGAGATCCTGTCTCTTGGAGCTTTCTTTGCAATGCTGGCTGCAGCAGTGTATGGGCTCTTCAAACTATTCCGGATGGCCGATCCCAAGCCATCGAACAGCCGCGGTGCCAGGGCATCAGCGCTTGGAGGTGCAGCGTACAGCGATTCATCTTCATGTGGCAGTAATTCCAGTAGTTGCGGCGGCAGCAGTAGCAGCGGCAGCAGTTGCGGAAGCAGTGACAGTGGCTCCAGCTGCGGCTCCAGTTGCGGAGGCGGCGGAAGTGACTAACAAACAGAAACCTCATCAATTGAAATTTGCGGTCCACTTAATGACCAACTCCGACTGGCAAATCATACTGGTGCGCGTTCCGGCGACTGACCACATTTAAGCCAGGCAGAGATGATGATGGAAACAATTGAGGATCACTATCCGCGAATAAAGACAGAGCATGAACGTTTATGGCAAAGGCTCGTCGATTTTCAATTTGACGTTCCGGCAGTCCCAGAGCCATTTTCCAGACGGCTAGCAAAGAAGATGGATTGGGATCACGCGTTCGCGCTGAGGGTAATCGACGAATATCGAAAGTTTCTCTATCTCCTCAAAACCGCGGGACACACGGTAACACCTTCAAAGAGCGTAGATGAAGTTTGGCACCTGCATCTTATTTATACGCATTCCTACTGGGAGGTGTTGTGTGCAGATATATTTCAGGAACCAATACACCACAACCCTGGCGACGGCAGCATCGAAGACATAGAAAAGTACGCTGCGATTTATGAGCGCACGCTAGACAACTACAGCGAGGTATTTGGAGCGCCGCCAGCAGACATTTGGGGAAAGCGGAATCATTCGATCAACTGGCGCAATATCCTGGCACGACTACCTATCGGTCGAAAATCGCGCAGCAAACTAATGGATTTGTTTCCTCAACCATCGGACGAAGCAACCTGAGTACACTTTGCTCACTTTGGGTCATTCCCGAAGTTCCGAAAACAGGCTATTTGGCCATGTTGTTCTCGTGTCGGGTTTAACGAGTTTAAAATAGATGAAACGGCTTGGCTAATAGTAATCATTGAATCCTGTTCCGCCTCCTTGCTCGATAATCAACCAGGTTGTATTATCGGAGGCTGTTGGCTACGGTGTATTATGGTCAAACTTAAGCTTCAATGCACAAGACAAATGCGTTGGATTTCGTGGTGCTTGGTACTAATTATTGGCGGGACACTAGGGACAAGTTGTGTCAGGGGCATCTCGGCGGCATCCAAGAAGGACATCACTGCCCGGGATGATTCTCGACCTCCAGCACTAATGGCCGTACTGAATGGTGCTTCGGCCAGAGATAAATACGGACGGACCGGATTGATGCTCGCGGCACTGACTGGTGACGTCAACTTAGCGTCCAATCTCATTTCTCGTGGTGCGGATGTAGATGCAGTTGACGGGTATAACTACTCCGCATTGTTTTATGCTCTGGGGAGATCCGATGGCAAAACAATCACCACACCTCCGTGCCGGGTGAATATTTCGCCGAAACAGAAGGAGGTAGCAAGGTTACTTATTGCGAAACGAGCCAATGTCAACGCAATTGCAAGAGATGACTTCACACCGCTATGTCTGGCCGCGCGGTGCGGTGATGCGAGTCTTGTGCAATCATTGTTAGATGCTGGTGCCAAAACCAATGTAATGACTACGGACCACATCACCTCTAGTAATACCACCCCTTAGATTGAAGGCGCGATTGGCGGCAGCCGTGAAGTTGTTTCACTTCTCTTAAAGCCTGAAGGGCAAGAAATCCTGGAGGGGTATGTGAATCTCCCTGGTTGATCGTTCTGAGGGAGGATCTTGGATTCTGGATGTCGTGTTACTATGCAACACTTAAAGAGCGTCAAGCCCACCTTAGCTTGGAAGTATTTAGCTGGACTGGAGCAATCGACATGGTAAAGAAGAAGATAACAGAGGGAGTCACGGCTAACGACTCCAAGAGTAAACGCTGGAGAGCAATGTTTTCCGTCGCACGAATGGCTTACGAAAGTGGAGAGTTTCGCCAGGCGGAATCGCTTCTGGCTCGAGCACTAGAGCTGGCAAAACAACTACCGGAACATAGCTTTGCGGAGCAGACCACCCAGATCGCTACAGCGGCCGTATATTTAGCCGAAGATCGGCTGAAGGAAGCCGAAGGTCGGTTAGAAAAAAGCATCTCCGAGCTAAGAACGTGTCCCGAGAGTACACACAAAGAGTTGCTGGCCGTAGCGCTCCGCTTTCACGCCCAATCCCTGGCCAACAGGGGAGACGACCGAGACGCGGAGAAAGAGCTGCTGGAGTCAGCCAATATCCTTAAGGACCTCGGCTCTGACGGATTCGTGCAGTGGGCGTACACATTGTGCGACCTCTGTGGATTGTATGTTAGCCAGGGGCGGCTGAGTGAAGCGGAACACAATATTGTCGAAGCCATGAGAATTCTCGGCGTTGTGTTTGGAACTGAGTGCCCCGAATACGTTCGAGCTGACATGATCTACACTGTCTCCATGCCCATGCAAGACGACACTCGCATGGAGGCGGCTGGAGACGGCATTGTCAAAATGGAATACATGTATGGAGCTAAACACCCGAACATAAAGAGAGCATTTGACAGGTATGCCAAGGTACTCAACGAGCGTGGCGAGTCAACAAGGCTTCATAACCTGAGGGAGCGGTTTTGCATCGCCAAGGCGTAAACGAAATCGTAAATCGTGATTAGCTAAGTTTGATTCACCGATCAAAAGCCGGATCCGGTGCTTCGGCTAACACTTTGAGCCAGTTTTCATTGCAGAGGCTCGCTATGGCAAGCCTCTGCAATGAGGCAGCGAGACTGCCCCCTATCTCTGCTATCCCAAGATCAACAACTTTGTGATTTTGCGGCAGTCACATTACCGATGACCTGAAGTGCATAGACTATCGCAAGGAGGACGCATGCGTATGACTGAGGGGAAAAAGCTGAAGCGGAAAGCCTATGAGGAGGAACTATCTAGACTACAGACGGAGCTCTGTCACCTTCAGGAATGGGTGAAAGAGACCGGCGAACGCATCGTGATAGTATTTGAAGGTAGGGACGCTGCAGGAAAAGGCGGCACAATAAAGGCCATAACGGCGCGGGTAAGTCCACGAGTTTTTCGAGTGGTGGCACTACCAGCTCCTTCCGATCGTGAAAAAACTCAGATGTATGTTCAACGCTATCTGCCCCACTTTCCAGCGGCCGGAGAGATCGTGATCTTCGATCGCAGCTGGTACAACCGAGCGGGAGTCGAGCACGTAATGGGCTTCTGCACTGATGAGCAGTATCACCGGTTCCTCGAGTTATGCCCCTTCTTCGAGAAGAATATCGTGGAAAACGGCGTCAGGCTACTAAAGTACTGGCTGGAAGTAAGCAATGAAGAGCAAGCACGCCGCTTTGAAGCAAGAATCGAGGATCCATTGCGCCAATGGAAACTGAGCCCCATGGATTTGCCGTCGAGAGAGCGCTGGTATGATTATTCGCGTGCACGTGACGCCATGCTTGAGGCAACAGATACCGAGTCTTGTCCCTGGTACGTGGTCGATTCCTGTGATAAGAAGAGAGCGAGGTTGAACATCATTTCGCACCTCTTAAGCCAAGTGCCCTATAAGCCTGTAAAACAGGCCAAAATAAAACTGCCGGACAGAAAAAACAAGAATAAGTATGATGACCTGTCTCCGATGGTCCAACGCCGCTGGATACCGACAAAGTCCTAAGAGAGACTTTGTGCAATGATTTCAAGCACCGCAGACTGCGCCGAGAAAGTACCAAGTGCAAAAATGTGACCGGGTCACGCCTTAGACTTCTTGGACGACTTTGCTTCTTTTTGCAAAGTGCTTATTCCCTTTTTTAACGACCGATCGAGCTGCTTCATTTGGTTGTCCAAACCCTTTGCAGCAGAAGCAATGGCGTTACTGTCGTAGCCCGATCCGCCAGTTAGCTTCTCAAGCTCTTGGTATGTGCTGAATGACGACTTCACCAACGCAAACACATCATCTCTCAACGGATCTAGCACTTCTCGAGTAGCCTCACTGACATTAGTGCGACGATCGCTTTCGATGGCCGTCTCCACATCTTCCTTAAATAGATTCATAATAGGTCCGATTTCCGCCATGGCAGCCGCTACCCACTTTCTGCGAGGGGGTAAGTATTGTCCGGTGAAAGTGGGAGTCGGTATCGTTATGACTGTTGTTCCGACGAGATTAGGGTTGTAGTTCATCGTCACCTGTTGCCTCGTTACTTCGTCATAGAGGTTGGCAGCAGCCTTTCTTACCCTGCTGCTGGACAGTCGTGCATCACGCAAATCATTCAACGTCACCTCTACTTTGACAACTCCGCCCTGAAGTGTGACAGGGGCAGACTTATCACTGCCGGCGGTGCCCTTTTCTTCAGCGCCAACGACAGGAAGCTGGATCGCCGCAATTAGCAGAGCAACCAGCCATCCACACTTCTGGAAGGCCTGGTGGAAGCACAAGATGGATTTAGAATGATTCATTTCTAATACTCCAGGAGATAGATTACCGTTCAATGCAACGTTGAGCTGCTCGCCTACAGTACCATCCACCAAGAGCCGGCATCGCAGTTCGCAGGGATTGGACTACTCGGGGTTTACTTCCCGTGCTCAGGCTGGCACAGGGAGCCTTCGCGTATATGCAGATGAAAGCCTTGACATTCGCCCGCGCCAAGGTTTTGAAACATTCCTATGACGTTACGACGTTGAAGGAGTTTGGGCATCACAAACGCCGACTCTGCACGTGCCGCATCGAAAGTGGTTGGTCTTCGATGAACAGCGCGCAAAATCCTCCACTCTAACTCACTCCCCGCATCTTCCCCCTAATAACCGCAAAATGAACGTCGCAACAAAGACAAACATTGGAATTCTTATCGAAGAACAGCGAAGTTCGCTGGAAGGATTTGGCATGCCCACAGACAACGCAGATGTTGTAACGAAGCCGCAGGAGTGTTCTCCTGAACAGAAGGAAAGCGATAAGCTCTCCTCCTCCATCTGGGATGAAATGAAAGAATCCACCGCAAAGCTAATGTCTGGGGTGGACAAGACATTGCCGCCAGTCCCCGAATTCCTCGACTTACACGACACCTCGTTATTCTGTTCGAGCTTCGACACTCAAAGTCATGGTCCGGCAGGCGGCGCCGTCGCTGCCGGAAAAGACTTGGAACCAAAGCTCTACGAGATTAAGAAGGGCGACACCCTTACCGCAATTGCAAAGGAACATCTCGGTCCGGACGCCTCCGCGGCGGAAGTTCAGCAACATATAAAAGAGATTGCCAAACTCAATGGTATCTCCGATCCTGACGTAATTAAACCCGGCAAGAAGATTGAGCTTCCGGGACGCACCAGCGACGGTGGCACAGTCGTGGTAGACGATCAGGGAACAAAGACGACCCAATGGCCAGACGGTCGACTTCGAGAAGAGAACAAAGACCATACCGGTTTTGAAAAAGTCCCCGGCGACAGTGGCGCTTATACAGAAAAGCATTTTGGACCCGACAAGAAAGACAACTTCACGGTGACCGTAAGTTCCGACGGAATGAGCGTTTTCGATGATGGTGCCGGAAACAAGGTAACAGTATGGCGAAACGGCAACGAGATTGTTGAGAACAAAGACGGCACTGGTCACTTCCGGTTTGAAGGTGCTGGCGGAAAGTTCACCGAGCAGCACTGGGGGCCCAAGCCTGAAGATAAATACACGCTAGAACCAAAAGCTGACGGCTCCTATCAAGGCAAGGATGAGGCTGGTAATAAGCACACCAAGTGGGACGACGGCACAGAAAAGATGGAGTACAAAGACGGTCGTGGTTACGTCAGCAAGCCCGACACCACGGGCGGCAGCGCGGAACACCAC
>JAKFUT010000080.1 GCA_021732565.1 Candidatus Obscuribacterales bacterium | reverse complement strand
CTCAAATCAGCCGATATGAAAGTATCGTGTCGGTTCGACTCCGACCTTCGGCAATAGTGTTTGCAGGAATTAGAACAACCGAATATTGGGGAAGTCCCTGCGGAAAATGCGTCCAATATGCGTCCATTCGAAATCCCTGCGAAAATTTGCAGGAGGTCAAGATTTGTCGCTTGACAGATTCGTGGACGCAATATGGGGACGGCTTTGATCGGAAAGTCATTCGGGATTGGAAGATTCTCGAATACATCAATTGTGGCAAGTCGGCTGTCGTGGCTTCATCATAAGGAACGTCTGTGAGAACCATCTTAATGGGCTTACGCTAAAGAATGCCGGCAGCCTTTTGTAATCGACCCATTCACCCAGCTAGTCTGTTCCAGTACAGGCGACGACGCGGAACTAGTCCCACAACGATGCAGTCGTTTGACCCGACATGGTGCTGAGGGGCTTTCAACAGCGCAATACTCGGCTCTTTACTTTCTTAGCAAGAACGCGCTGATGGTTGGGTGGAACCGGGTACGAACAGCGCACGGTGGGTGTTTGGAACGAATATTGAAGTTGTATGCAGCATGCGAATTAGTCAGGGGTAGAGGAATACCCTACCGAATGCCCACTAGGCCGTGCACCTAAGGTCCGCCAATGAGAATGAAACCCAGAATTGTTATCCACGCGATGTTGTTGCAAAATCAGCTCATCGCCTGGAGTCAAATGAGCTACGCAAATACTTTGGAATCAAACGCGGACAAATGTGAACTGGTCTTGAAGTATTATCTCTCTCGATTATGGTTTGCAACGCAACCAGTTGACCTAACGTATATCAAAGGAGGTTATTTCTTTAGACAGCCTGTTGTGGCACTTACGGGAATTGAGATTGACCCGCTTGATCCCTTCAAAATGGCGACCTCTTTTTGCGAACACGCTAATGGCGGCAACGAACCATGTTCGAGAGCACTGCTGATAGCCGGAAAGGCGTCTTGGCGGAATTCTGGTACCAAACACCGGTGGTAATACCAACAGCAGACGCGCATCTACTCACGAACCCACGAGTTGAAGATAAATGGCTTGGTTTCGGGTGGAACGAGAGGAAATTTTTCGTCAGAACTCTTACTTGTGATTCTATCGGGTTCTATTTGGAGAAGCTCCTTCTAAAGCTATTTCTTCGAAGCAAAGGAAAATACCAGGGACCAAAGACCGCCCTGTCGAGGAGTGGCTCGATATGGACCTAAGACAGCACTTCCCGTGCAATTTCGAGATAGTTGACGCCTGCATCACTAACTGCGATTTGATTTGGCTGAATAAGCATTTTTATCTGTAGTCTGACTTGAGCACGGCAAGATCGCCAGGCTGTATACTGGAATAGTTCTCTGCTCGTTGGACTTGTCAATGACATCACCCGTGAAAAATGAGCAGCTGCCCGCTCCCTTGAGAGTACGTCTTAAGTCTCTCCATATCGAAAACTACAAAAGCATTGACAATCTCGATGTTGCGTTTCGAGGTCCGAAACTTGCAGGCGATCCGCAGGTGACTGTTATAGGTAGTGAAAACGGACTGGGAAAGACCTCGATCCTTGAGTGCTGTGCTTTGCTCTTTTTGTCCCTGACCGACAGAAAAGATTTCAGTGAATGGTGGTCAGTCATTGATTTCATGCATTATGCGGACGTTTTCATTGATCCATTCCAACTAATGGTAAGGGCAGGCGCTAGGCTTGCACGGATCAGTGGAACTTTCTCTTTGGGCGGTGAGGAATTCACAGTTTCGCTTACCTGCGGACAAGAACGAATAACCGTTGAGCCATACAATCGACCCAATCGTATGAATTCAATGTTCGAAAATTCCAAGCGAATCGAACATCGCGAACAGCGAGTAAGTCTGTTCTTGTCGCTATTAGGAATCATTGGAGAACCAATGATTTTTCCTCCATTTTTATATTTCAACAGTTACAGAAAGATTCAGGAAGGTAGTCCTGACCTTGGAATGATGATGACCGGAGATCGTTGGCGGCGCCGACATGGTCCGGAATTCTTCGCACCGATCAGCGCTTTTAAGATTGAAATCATTCGTGCGCTCATGGGCAGGCAAGGACTGTTCGAGAGCGTTAACGAAGAGGAAGCCGAAGAAATTGTGCAACAGCTGAATACCATCATCTCAGAGTATGCTCATGGCAGTCTGGCGAAATTGCGAGACGTTGAAGAAAGAGCGGTGGAACTTCGGATCAATCCTAAAGGTGGTAAATCCAGTTTTCCATTTGATGGTCTCAGCTCGGGACAGAAAGAGGTCATCTCGACGCTGTTCCTGATTTGGAAGTACACGCGCAAACAACCTGGTGTAGTGCTAATAGATGAACCGGAGCTTCATCTGAATGCTGAATGGCATCGAGGATTTATTCGCCAACTGGCACAACTTCAGCCGCAAAATCAGTATATTATTGCGACACATTCTGAACACATTTTTGATTCTGTCGATGAGCGCAATCGGCTGCTTCTGCAACCAACGAAGAAATGAGCTATGGATATTGTATCAGGTGTTTCTGCAGAAGCCGTCAATCAGAATGCTGCTCACATCCTCTTTGTAGAAGGAAGCGGAGAAAACGCAATTGATCCTAGAGCGCTTACTCGGTTACTGAAGAATACAGATATCGCCGTTAGAGCACTTGGTCCTTCCTTTAGTGTGAAGAGCGCTGCACAAGCCTTGCATCGGCACCACCCGAATTACTACTTTGTGATAGACCGGGATCATCACGATGACGGAGCCGTAAATGATGCATGGGCAAATTTTCCAAATCCAGCGACATACAATCTTTTGATTTGGAAAAAGCGTGAGCTGGAAAATTATTTTCTGGATCCAGATTACTTATCACGAAGCACCTTTCTTACAAAGTGTAAGCCCGCTGATATGATAAAGCGCCTTTTGAAGGTAGCTGCTGAGAGGATTTTCTTTGATGTTGCAAATCAAACCATTGCAAAACTCAGAGAACAGCAGAAAGCAAAATGGATAGAAGACTTCACCAATCCTGTCAATTTTCCGACAGCTGCAAAAGCTATTGATCAGTTGAGATCATGCGCTTCTCTGGGAACAAGAGCCACAGTTGTTGCGGGCCAGCTTGAGTTTAATGAGGTAGAGCGAACGTTTCGAGAACTTGAAGCTGAATACTTAGATGGAGCAGCTAAACCTCAGCTCAGCAAAGGGATGTGGCTCGACAAAATGCGTGGCAAACCAATGCTCTCAGTGCTAGTAAATGAGTGCTTTGTAGTCAAGGACGCAGACGAAAACATCCTTACAGGTTCTGAGGCGGTGAGTCTGGTCGCAGAGGAATTGCTTCAGCTTGACCTGGCAAAACAACCAAAAGATTTTCAAGAACTACACAAGTTAGTTTCGGCCCGCATTCAAAAGTGAGGCTGTTAGGAAGATTGCTGCTGAGGCTGAATGGCAAGACATTTAGGGCAGGTGTCTGGCGTTCGCTTATGAATTACGAGATTCACACATGCGCGGACCAGGTTGCAATTCTTTACTCAATTGCGGCTGTATGTTTTTCAATTTGGGCTATTCCAAAGTATCGAAAAAATGAATGCACCAGTCAATGCTGTGCTTTTGGATTAGCTCAGTAATTGGAATACCAATCCTGACAGCTCGCCCAACACCCCACATTTGTTGGAAGCCCCAGTCGTCCAGTAGCCATAGGCTAACCAAACAACCATGGGGCAAGGGCAGCAGAGCAAAAACATTTTGACGATCCGTTCCGATCGAAACGCACTGATCGCTGGAATAGCTAAGCGCTGGCCGGGAAGGAACGTTTCTCCGCACGACGCTGCCCGATGTTCGCCCCACTCTCATCGGAAACGTGCAAGGCCTGCGATAAATGCGCTGTATGTTCCCTTTGAGTAACCATTGTTCCGCTGGCGGTTAAACGGGCTAGTCCTCATCGTGGAATACGTCGCTGCCAAAAGTATGCTCGAATGGCTTGCCTGCTTCAGTTTTGAATCAATCGTGAGAGACGGTCTACTCGTGTGTCTCACCAGGGGAAGATTGTCTCACTTAAATGCGATCAAATTTCCGCATGCTTACTTCTTCTCCAACGCTCTGGTGGTCGAGCCGTAGGGGGTGGGATTGAAAGCGAGTCTTTCCAATATGTTTTGAGAGAAGTTTACGTCGGCATTGCCGTCGTTTGAGTATGTTATTTCCACGTTTGGAAGGCTCCAGTCTCGCCTGTTTGCTTCATCATTCCTCCGCTGCAGTGCGTTCAGCAGCTGTCTCCTTTGTTCTGGTCCGCTGACACTGCTCATTTCTTGGTTGAGGCTGTTCATTGCCTCCGTGAGATTTCCCGTTTCCAAAACGCTTTCTACTCTTGCCGCTCTTGTCTCTGGAGTATCGCTCATTATTCCATCTCCTATACTTGCTCTTCGCTGAATGGTGAAGGCTGATCAGACGCGATGGAATACTCCTTCAAGACTGTGTTGAAGTCTGTTTTGTATGCCCGTCGAACCTGATGTCTCCAAACTAGTCGAAGAGTTTGTCCAAATTCTTCTCAAATGGCTGACATCCCGAATGCATTACCGGTATGTTCTACGGGCGGGACTGGTCGCTGATATGACCAAGGATTGTTAGACATCTGTCCCTCGTGGCCGGTTCGACTTTGGCATGCTATCTTCTCTTTGGCTCGGCTCAATTGAACTTCGCTGTCGCCCGTGGTTGTAGTGGATAATTCGGGAATAATAGATAGGATAGCAACCCCCATTTCTATCGTGGTTGGGCAAAGCTGGTGGCTGTATTCAGAACATGAGTTACGGGGAGGACAACAGCAAAATTCATGGAGGTCTGGCCCGAGCTTTGGCTATTGTGATTCCAGCAATTGCCTTTGCCCTCACCTTGACCGGTCAGCCTGCTGCTGCCAGCCAGGAAGCAGTTTCATCGGGTGTTGTTCGTCAAGCTAGTGGGCAACAAAAGATTGAGCGACTGCGATCCGTCGGTGACGAAAGAGCCGTGAAGCCAACGTCAGCCGAACGGAAGGCCAACGCTCATCTCGACGAGTGTTTCGATGCCGGCACAAGCGCGATGAGAAACAAGAAATACGAAGAGGCGATTCCGCAGTTCCAGGAATGTACTCGCCTCGCTCCTGGCGTTTCAACATACTGGCTTAACTTGGGCGCCGCTCATCAGGGCGCTGGTCAACTAGACAATGCCATTGCGTCTTACACCAAGGCTCGGGTTTCGAGTTTGAATTCCGAAGAACGGAACAAACTCGATAGATATATTTCAAGCGTGCAGGGTGCAAAGGCTCAGCCCTTCGTTGATGAAGCGCTTAAACAACAAAGTGCGGGCAATTACTCGGCAGCTATACAACACTACAGAAAGGCACTCGCAATCGTCCCCGACAACGCGAGATTGCACACCACTCTTGGTGGCTGCTTGCAACAGACAGATGATTTTATCGGTGCTCGGGAGGAGTTTCGAAAAGGGGTCGATTTGGATGGCAAGAATGAGAAGGAGAACTGGTATTTTCTCGCCAACCTGGATGAGCGCTTCAACAAAGTCGAGCTGGCGATGGAGGAATACCAGACCTACCTGAAGGAAAATCCCGGGGGTGTTTACGGTTCACCCGCACGGGATCGGATTAAAAAATTGTTCGAAGATCCCGATAATAGGGGGCTTCAGTACATTCATCCCTGGAAAGAACCACATTCTGCTGGCAATGCGTACAATGATGCAGTAAAACTGCAGGGCGAAGGCCGGTTCGACGAAGCCATTGGTCAGTATCTTGAAGCTCTTCGCGTTATGGAGAAGGAATTTGCCATTTGGTATGCTCTCGGTACCGTGTATCAGTGTAAGGAAGATTTTTACAGGGCAATCCAGGCCTATGCGATAGCACTGGCGATTAAACCGAATGATTTCAATACCAAGATCAACATGAGAGAGTGCCAACGAAGGTTGCGCATGCTGAACCAGAAAGACAACCCGTACGACGTTGTTGGCGCCATCCGTGATTATGAAGACGCGCTGGCTATCGAGGAGGATGCCACCACTCGCATGAACCTTGGCACTGCGTACCAGGGAAATAACAATTTATTCAAATCGATGGAAAATTACAGGAAAGCCATTGCGCTCGATAAGAATTTAGTCGATTGCTACTACTACATGGGCACGGTGTACGAAGGGCAGAAGAACACGGCTGCGGCAATTGGCGAATACAGAAAGTATGTGCAATTTGCACCAACGGGGCCGAACATTGGCGCCGTTAAGGAGCGATTGAGGGCTCTTGGTGCGGATGCGGACCCCAAGGAGCCACCAAGTTTGCAGAGTCGGTGAAGGGATTCCCACAAAGTATTGAGTCGATTTTGATTCCAGACAAAATACTCAGTTCTTTTCAATTGGAGAGCAACGCAACGTTAGCGGCATAAACTCGGGAATTGTGATTAGAATAGAAGAGCAAGCTCATCAGTTCTATTGTTACCGAGCAAATTAGTTCAACATGAGTCATCGACAAGGCAACAGCGGAATCCATCGCGGCAAAGCGGCTTCGGTCTTCTTTCGAGCGCTGACTATTGTGATCTCAGGAACTGCCTTCAGTTTGACCGGTCACCCGGCTGCGGGCTAGGAATCCGTTTCATCAAGTCCTGGTTCTCTCGTTAACGAACGAACGAACATTGACCTGGTTCAACCATCAGCTGACAAAAAATCGTCTTTGCAAGGAGCCTCCCCGAACTATTCCGCGTCGGATGGGAAGTCCACTTCTGCGGATGCGACCTCAGCCCAACGTCAGATTGACGCTCGGCTCAATGAGTGCTTCGCCGCAGGCACTAAAGCCATGCAAAATAAGAGCTACGGAGAAGCGATCACTAAGTTTCAGGAATGTACTCGTTTGGCACCCACCGTCTCAAGCTACTGGTGGCATCTGGGGACGGCTCATCAGAGCACGATAAAGTTGGACTGTGCTGCCGAGTGTTATACGAAAGCTCGGACATTGAGTACCAATCCAGATGAAGAGAAGAAGATAGACCAATATCTAAAAGATCACATTTGGTGCCGCTGGTGGTGTCGATGACAAGGTTGTGGAAGTCTGTCCATTCTTGAAGCGGGATTTGCGGTTGGCTTCTGTCGATGAACAATTCTCTCGTTACGGCTATGAACGCGGTGGCAGTGAGTTTGCCATAATGGCTTCTCTGGCTTGCATTACGGTCTTCCAGAGGCTCTGTATTTCCGCTGTTGTCACCACGCGCACGGATTTTTGCAAATAAACCTGTTGCTCATGTTCAGACAAACTAAAAAGTATATGACGAACGCGCCCTGCTCCATCTCCGGCCTGAACGGGAACTGTGATTTTTTCTGAGGGAATGTCCAGGCAGTATGCAACCCATGAAGCGATCGTGATTGCTGCGCTGTGAGCGACGTAAGTGTTCCCGAATGAAATGGCAAAGTGGTGTGCAAATTGCGAGCCGGCCTTTGAGACAGTGTAAGTCAACGGCATGCCGGTGTCCGTAACCAAGTTGACGGGCGAAACTTCGACGACGTTTGAGGCCTCTAAGACGTTGTTGTTTGCTTCTTGCTTTAGAGCTCCCAGTCTGGATGACATGTTCACGATATTTTCGTTGCTGAACAATGAGCCGTATTTTGAGTTAATCCGGAGAACGATAAAGGCGAGAACTGCTGCACCCACCAGGAGGCCGACTCCGAGACCGATAAAATCCACGTTAAGTCCCCCGGTTCCAGACCGCTCGAAGAATGACATGTTCATGCGGATCCCGAGCAAGATCTACCCGCCGGAAGATTTATTGAAGCTAATGGCTCATTCATCTTCTTGACCATCGAGGGGCTTGGGAGATCTAAAATAGGCAATGCGATTATTGGAGGAGCTATGTCCCAGGACGTAATTAAAAAAGCTATAGCGAATCAGAAGATGCGTTGTCCGAAATGCAAGAATCCGATCAAGAAGTACGATAACTACGTGGTCATGACTGATACCGCCTACGATGGGCCTGATTCGAGCCTTCAGTTAGATTCGGGCGGACCGTCAAAGGTTACGCTGATCTGTGGCAATGAATCGTGTTCGTGGAAGGAGCGTACCGAATATTGGGAAAACTATCTCGAGGAATGACGTGCGATAGCGAGCCCATGTTTTGGAACCTTGAGGAAGTTAGCCAGTGAATGAGGTTCGGCAAACGATTACATTAAATGTCAGCAACTTGGTCACCGCATCTCTTTTTTTACCAAATAGTTACCAACGAGCCCTATTCTGAGGATAACGAGTATCGGGGTGGGTCACTATGATAAATGCATCGGCAAACAGCGCAAAGGCTAACCCTCAGAACGATTCCAACGCGACCGCTGCGAATCCGTGGACGGGCGAGTCCAAGAACATCGAGGATAAGCTCAAGGGACTGTTCCACATAATGAATGAAGCTTGGAGTACCGCTCAGGCTAATGCCGGATTGCAAGAATCTCTGACCGAATTAGAAGAACTGTTCATTTCGTGGAAGACCCTACCGAAAATCCGCTGGGACATGGCACCAGACGAGGCATTGAAAGATCCACACCAACGCCTGGCTTTTGCTGTCGGAGATTATCTGGCCGCGAAGTCTAATTCTCGAACTCTGGAAATTTTGAATTGTTTGCGCAGTGAGTGATCTCTTCTCCATTTCTAATGTTGACGATCCGCCCCATTGTTAGTAGAAATGTCAATTACCGCCACTTCAGGTGGTGCCAGGAACCGGACAGGAAGTCCAATCGTTCCTATCCCTCTTGAGACAAACATATTGGTGGGGCCGACGTGATAGAGTCCATATTCGTACTTCTTTCCCACCTGTGAATTTGTGATGAGGGCACCATATAGAGGGAGCCTCACTTGTCCGCCGTGCGTGTGTCCAACGCACAGCAGATCGATCTTATTGACGGAATCGCAAAGAATCGCAGCAGGATAGTGATAGAGAAACACATTGAGTGAGTTTGCCGGCGCCATAGACATAGCACTTTTCAGGCGGTCGGCGTGATTCGCTGGCACGCCGGTTATCCAGATGCGACAGCCCTTAATGGTTACCAACTCGCCCTTGCCGTCCAGATTGCGAACGCCGGAGTTGACAAAGACGTCTTCTTTGATCATGTCATTGTTGCCCTTCACTCCAAAGGTCGGTGCCAACCGGCTGATTTCTTGCATACAATCTTGAAATGCTTTCAATCCGATAGCATTGTTCGACGCATCTCCGGTAAATACTATTAGATCCGGCTTCAACTCACCTATGGTTCTTGCGAGCTCTTTCTCTGTTTTCTGGATACCATCGCAGTGCAAATCAGTTATGTGAACCAGGCGAATGACTGCGCTTGAACGGCACTTCGGAGATGAAATCGAAACTCTGGTCACAGTTAGATGATAGGGTTCGACCAGTCCATACATGATGCAGAGAATGCCGAAGAGTCCACATAGCATTGTAACGACATCGAGCACTGTGAACTTATGCGCCTTCCATCCCAGCTTCAAGATTTGCCGAATGGTCTTCCAGCACATGCCGAATACCAATCCGATTAATGCGAAAAATGCTATGAGAATGAGGACTTCAGAGCACCACTCGGGCATAAAATTCACCGCGAAAAAATCTGCCAGTCTGTAGTATGACGGCATTATCGATTAATTACTCGTAACGATTTCTGATTCAACAAGATTCAGGCCGGGTGTTCACTTCCAGCAGTTCCAGTCGCACGCAGCTGGCTTGTTCAAAGGCTCGTTGTCTTCGCCTTCACGGAGCTTACCCAATGGGAATATCACGGATGCCTCTCAAGCGATTACTTAGTAGAATCACCTGACCAAATGGAGCGTGCTGATGGTAGAACGAGAGGTCACTCTAACCCTGGTCAACAAAGAGACGCTGCATCAGGAGGATGGTTTTGGCGTTACATTTTTGCGTGGACTTGCTTACTCAACCATACAGAACCCGATAAACGGTGCTGCTCAATTGGCGGATAAGACGCTGGGTACAAACTCGCTGCCGAAAGTGCAGCTAATTGATGCGCCAGATTCCACATCGGAGTCTAATGGCGTCGCTGGCAAGCTGGGCGGACTTGTCGGTACCGGGATTCATTGCTTTGGCATGATGGCGATCGGCGGAAGACTTGCGGGCAGCGAACTAACCGTGGCGGGATTCAAGCATAGAGCTTTGACCACAGGTGCAATGGGGGCGCTTTACGGCGGTGTGCTCACTCCTGTGGGCAATGACGAAGGAAATTTTTGGCGAAATCGCGCTGAGAATACTCTTATTGGTGCAACGGGACTGGCCGCCATGTCGGTCATTAGAACCGTCACAGGGGATATGGGGCTTCCCCGGGAAGCAATTCAAGGGAACAGTTTGGGGCGGACGACATTCAAGCCAATGGCGGTGTTTGTCGCTGGTGCGACTGCCGAAATATTGGCTCCCCGCAATTGGAGTCGGGTCGAGTGGTGGCCCGCTGTAAGGGAGCCGGACGCTCCAGCTCCGGCAGCTGAGGAGATTGAAAGCAATCGATTATTGTTTGGCGTTTTTCTAGGCAACAAAGTTCGACCGGTCTCGGAATTGCAGCGCTAATGCTTGCGATCGGGAGGAATGAGCCGGTAGCCCATACCATAGACAGTGCGAATAAATGCTTCTTTATTGGTCGGATCGAGTTTCTTTCGAAGTCGCTTTACGCAGGTGTACACTGCGTCTAGTGAGGCCTCTGTGTCGCTGTTCCAAACCCGCTGCAGCAATGTGTCAGGGTTGAGAATTTCATTAGGATGGCGAATGAAAAATTCCAACAGAGCAAACTCCGTGGGGTGCAATTGAATATCTTGCCCGCCGCTCTTAACTGTTTTCGCCAGGGTATCAATTTCAAGTGAACCGACAGTTGTTACATGCCCTGTATAAGTAACCGGGCGGCGCAACAAAGAACGCACCCGTGCACGGAGCTCACGAACCTCTACAGGCTTCGTCTGGTAGTCGTCGGCGCCGGCGTTGAAGCCTTCTTCTTTGTCATCGATGGTATCGCGCGCGGTGAGCATTATAATCGGCGTTTGCCCGCCCTTGCCTCTGTAACGTTGGCAGATCTCTATTCCCGTTGCCTTTGGAAGTTGCCAATCCAACACCACCACATCGTATTCGAACGCGGAAAGAAGAGCCATTCCTATTTCGCCGTCGGCTGCGGTTTCCACCACGTGTTGATCCGCCGACAGTGCTTCGGATAATGATTCGCGAAGAAAGGGATCATCTTCAACGAGCAGAATTTTTGCCATAAGTGTTCCCGGAGTTGCAATCCGTCACCATAATACCCCCTACCAGGCGTTTCGAATCTTTCTGTTATTGGATAACAGAACATCGCAAGCGGTTTGCGGAATTTAGGCGATATACTAAGGGGGGTATAGGGCTTGAGGGAGAGCACTAATGAGGAGCAAATCCGTAGCATACAGAGCATCGTTACTGGCTCTTTTGGCAGGGTTTTTGATGTGCCCGCTTCCGGGCTACTCACAAACTACGGATACATTTGGTCCCGCGCCGGGACGGGCGGTTCAGGCAGTAGACAAGCTGGCTGATCAATTAGACGCCTATTACGCTAAGAACAAGGGTCTACCTCGTATAGAATCAGATATGGATAAGTTTCTGACTGACAACTACGAATCGGCCGTCGGAACTCCTCTGGCTTCTCAGGAATATCCAAAACCGAAGGGGAATTGCCGCACTCTGCCCGGTATCGCAATGTGGATCGACCCGCGAGTTTCGAACCTGGTTCGCATTAATAACATCTGGCAGTTTCCTTCTGACTGGAGTTCTCCCGCAACCCTGTCTATAGTCACGGATGGAAGCCGAAACTACGTTGTTTATTTAGGTCAGCAGGGCAAACCTGCCGGAGTCTATAAGGTAGGCCAGCCTGGTGCTTCCACTGCTGGCGCCTCGGCAGTGCCAGACTCTTCAAAGCCGACTACAAAACCTGAATCAGAACCGTCCGCAACGAAACCTGCTGAGACAAAACCGGTCGACTTTGATTTCGGTCTTGGAAAACCACCAAGCGGGTCGATCTTGTCGCCAGATAACTAGGCCTTCAATATTATCGAGGGACACTCATAAGCTCATCAAGTTTGTTGAGGCGGGAGCTGATGTCGTGTTCTTTAGCGACATCGATACCTGCCGCTTTTGAGGCACCCTTTTCATACCATTCCCTTGCCATGTGCACAAAGTTATCACCTTCCTGTACCATGCCTGCTTCAGCCAGAACCTCTGCTATTCGCAGGAACATGTTGGATAGTCGAAGTTGATCTGATCGTGAAAATGGTTTCGTGTTAATCAAGCTACGCTTTTGTATCTCAGCTGAAAACTCTCGACTGTAAGCCGCGCTCAATTCTGAGCGGCCGGCAATCATGTCAGCCGATATTTTAATGACGTGTTCGAGCTGCTTCTCGGCCTCAGGGATTCTGTGAAGTTCGACAAGTAGTTCGCAGCACTCTGCACCTGATTCTAACTGGGTGAATCCATCTGCATTCTCGCCGTTTTTGACCCCGGTTTCAGCTGCGGTCACAGCCTTTTCCATGAGTAGCTGTTTCTTCGCCGGATCTTTCTCTTCACGGGCCTGATATAGGTAGATCAGGCTTTCATTCCTGTAGAGTTTGCAGAGTGCGAAAGGCTGTCCTCTTGCACTGTCCAGAGCTTCGGCGGAGGTCTTTTCCGCCAGAGAGAGACGGTGGTGCACGCGGTAGTAAGTGCTCAGGTCCAGCAGAGTTTGGATGAGACTGCCGCGATGTTGTTTCTTTTGTGAGATTGACACCTGCTTTTTCCAGCGGGCAACGTCGTTCAGCAATCTTTCCTCACTAACGTGGATACCCCCACCCTGTTCCTCGGGTTTACGGAGCTTCTGTGTAATGATGAACCCACCCGGGATCACTAACAACAACGACATAACTCCAATCATGATTCGACTTGTGGCTTTCTTCCGTGACTTGGGCGGAACAAATGCGAGATCGCCAGATGCAGATTCCACTGCCTCAGTAAGTTTTAAGCCAAGCTCTTGAAACGAGCCAGGTCGATCAGATGGATCCTTCGCGAGGCAATGTTCTACAATTTTGGCAATTTCGCTGTCACATTTCTTTCCTCGTATGAAAGCGGTCAATTGTGGTGCAGGCGAGTTCATGTGACACAGCATGATCTCAATTATGTTGTCAGCAGAGAAAGGCGGTTCTCCCGTCAATGACTGGAACATCGTACAGCCCAGGGAGTATATGTCAGAGCGAAAATCCACTACTGAGCCTTTGCACTGCTCGGGGCTCATGTAAGGGGGGCTTCCCAGCACTGCTTGGGTAGAAGTTAGCGTGGCGTCTTTGCACTCCATTTGACGCACAATTCCAAAATCAAGAAGAACCGCATGAATTCTGTTATCGGGTTGCCGACAAAGGAAGATGTTGCCCGGCTTGATGTCGCGATGAACGAGCCCGCGCTCGCTGGCATATCTCAATGCATCGATGATTTGCGCAAAAATCTGACCGAATTCTTCCAGTGACAGCGGGCCTTGTTCGAGCCTTGTGGAGAGGCTGATGCCGTCCAGGAAGTCTACTACCTGATAAGGGCGACTCCCTGACATTCCAAAGTGATACAGTCTCACGATATGGGGATGCTCAAGCGCTGACAGAACTTTGGCTTCCCGCAAGAATCGCTGAGCTGCTTCTGCTGTTCCTTCGATCTGCACCGAGAGAATTTTGATTGCAACGTCTCGTTCGATATCAATTTGGCGAGCTTTGAACACTTCGCCCATGCCACCGGCGCCAATTCGTGACGAAATAGCGTACCGGCCTTCGATGCCGAGTTCGCGCTCGACTTGACGCCACAAGCTGACCGTGCTGTCTTGCTGCTCCATGCGGATGGTTTCGTCGTGCTCTGTGTGCATGGTTTTCTCCGCTCTCTTTCATATGCCACGAATGGCACCTGATCCTATCTTTGTGTCGGGAATCCACTTCTGTTGCGCGACTGGTCGGGGCAAGTCAATCTGCAAAGTCTCATCGGTCAAAGATGAGCAGTACTGTATCTGCTGAAAGATATTCCAATCGGCGAAAACTCCCGGCTCCTTAGTTAGGAGAAGCGTGGTCAGCTCATCTCAACTCGCGGCTGCGCCAGGCAATTTAGAGACAGCTTTTCTTGTAAGTTCCTGCAGCGGGGTACAATGTTAGAGTAGCAACTTGTGTCTCCATGAATCTGAATTCTGATGACGAAAGTGGAGACTCTAAAACGGTTGACCTGGTTACCCGCGCCGTTCTGCTAGGAATGTTGTGCGGAATTTGCTCTTCTCTATCGCTCTGGCTGACCGGTGCTCGTGATTATCCACTTGTTCCTGCTTTCGAGTGGTGGCCCGGGATTGGCAAACCGCTGGATCTGGTCTTACCATCAATTTTAGCCATTGCAGCCACGATAAGGCTGTTTACGGGAAGAGTCCGGTGGCTGTCTGCTCTAGCCATCGCTGCTGCGATCTTGTTAGCACTCGGCGATCAAACTCGTTGGCAACCCTGGCTTTATCAGTATATTGTTATGCTTGCTGTGTTGTCCATGAAGGACAAGCCTTGCCCTAATGATGCATTGGATGGTTGCCGAATAGTAGTCGCCTTTACTTATTTTTGGGGCGGCGTTCAGAAGCTCAACGCTGGATTCTGCACCACTGTTGTTCCGTGGCTATTCAGCGTCAATACAGCAGACACTTATCTGGTTGGAATTCCCTGCGCGCTGATAGAATCAGCCCTGGGGCTTGCGCTTTTGTTTAGTTCGTCCAGGCGAGTTTCAGTGATTCTTATTGTGTTGATGCACTTCAAAATAATAGATCTGTTGCAACACCAAAATTGGAATTCAGTAGTATGGCCTTGGAACCTGGTCATGCCAATCCTTGTATTTTTACTTTTCTGGAAAAAGCCGCAGGGTTCAATAAAGAGCATTCTTTCGCCAGGAAAGTCGCCAGCGAAAATCGCTGCGCTAGTTTTGTTTGGCTTTCTTCCTGCACTGAATTTCATCGGGGTTTGGGATTCTTACCTGTCGTTAGCACTCTATTCCGGCAATACCATGCAGGCAAATTTGGAACTGTCGGAGCTGCAGTACAATAAACTTCCCGAGAAACTAAAGGTTTTTGCCGTGCCCGCCGGCAACCAAAAATATGATCTGTCATTGCTCGACTGGAGTATGAAAGATTTGAATTCAGCTCCGTACCCTGAGTTGCGCGTTTTTCGCAAAGTGGCACAGCATGTTCTTCAAATTACGGGTGGAGACTCAATTACCCTAGTTCTTACTAGATTTCCTCGGTTTTTTGAGCCCATCAAATCGATTCCGTGGATTGAACGCGAGGAAGTTGTTAGACACTGACTGATAGTGGAGATTAGTCAGCACTGTACGCTAGCCGCGGGGCGAAAGAGCCCGGATGGGTGGCGAAAAGAGCACCAATCTTGGTGTCAATTCAAAGAATCTTGTGTGCCGGATTTGGTGAATGATCGCAACCATGGTGGGGCGCCTATCTATGCGCGATCATGTTGGACTTACAAATAACTAGGGGCAAGTTGCAGTGAACACCAACATTTTTCCCGTCTTTGGATCATTAATGTATTTTCCGTCCGCTCCCACACCATAAATTGAGTAGGTCTTTCCGTTGGCAGAGCAAAGGTAAATGACGGCGCCAGGTATTACTTTCTTTGACTTGAGATCTTCGTTCTTGTTGATGACAATGGGCCATTCTCGCGCGCCGGAGTAAACATTAACTATCGGTTCGCCCGCGCGAACTTTTTCCTTGCCACCCGGAAAGTAGCTTGAGAATGCCGTATCCAACTTAGTAGGATAGCAACTGAAGTCGATGGCATAACTTTCTGCGGCAATCTGTACTGTTCGCATACACCCTCTGACTGCACTTTCCCTTGAACGAGCCATGGACCCGTTGGAGACCGCAGATGTTCCATCGGAGAGCTTGGTCTCGGCAATTTTACGAGTCTGTGCGGTTAGTGCGTCGAGTCCATCTGCCATTCCTTTGGTGTCGGGAAACTTTCTCAATTCTTCTGCCGTTATACGATTGGCTTCTTCGGTTAGCTTCAACATGTCTCCCATGCGATCTGTTCGATGATAAACTTCCGAAAGACAATGCAACCCATTAATCAGGTTCATTCGGCGCTCACCGGGATTGGCCCGACATTCCTTGAGCAACTTCGTAAACAGTTGCTCAGCTTCATTGAACTTCTTTTGATCAAGCAGCTTATAACCCTGAATCTGCGTTTCCAACACATGCCGGGAGAAGTCACCGTTGTCTGCCGCCACCGAGTCAGAGATAGTGGCAAGAGCGACTATTATTACAAAACCTGCGGTAAGCCTGCGCATTCCTTCTTCTCGTATCCACACACAAGAGATACCATTAATTCGCATAGACTAACCACAACGTACAACACTAGCAATAGTTAAAACCGGGAGAGTTTGGAGATTGGATGTAACATCTGAAGTCTCGGTTTGGCGAGTGTATGATCGTTGTGACGAGCTATTAGTCGCCATCGAGGAGTCCATAGTCAAGTGATACCACCCGATTTTTCCATAACCGAGGTTGGCTATCGATCACAAGTTGTTTTCGACTCCCGGATAAGAACTCCCGGACTTGTCGATGGTTTGAGCCATAGGGACAATGCCGAACAAAAGCATGAGCTGGCTGACGGAACCATGAGTCAGGCAAAGCATGTGGAAGTGACATCGTTGCTTGCGCTGGTACCGGAACCGAAACAGGAGGCTCCGGAAAAGAGAACGGCGGAAACTGGACTTGACGGGCGGCCTGCAAATCAAGATCGACTAGTTGAAATCCGAAAACTCTTTCCTGGCATTGCCCAAGAATCCTTGCCTGCTCATGTCAAGCAGGTGGAGAGGGAGCTCCGCGATGTCAAAGCCAGACAGCCCGACGGTTACAAGGATGGCGATCCTATCTTAAGCGTTGGTGAGAAACTTGCTTCAGTGGTTGTAGAAGGAAACAAGCTGGAAGCCGGGCAAATGACGCGCGATCAGTGGCAGAAAGTTCTGGAACTCTTGGCGGAGGTTCGTCAGGCTTTCGTAGTGCAACGTGGGACCGACGGTAAAATGTTGCCCGATCAAGAGGTCAATTGGATTCACACCCAAGGCGAACAGGGGCGCGTGCTCGAGGCCGCCCAAGCGAAGGGGGTGCGCGGTGAAGCACTGGTTGATGTATTGGCCGCATCGATGTTTTCAGATTCAGTAAAACACTCAAAGAATTTCACTACTCACCACCTTGATGGCGTTCTTGCGGCGCAAACTGCACTAGAACGACAGGGCTTTTCGAGGGAGAGAATTGAAGGTATCGCTCAGGCGATCCGTGAACACCAAATTGCTCCTCCGGAATTTATGGGAATGATTTATCGACTTGCTATAGGATTTGCTCTTGAGGCTAAGGGAAGGGCGCTGGAGGTCGAAGGAAAAGCATTGGAAGAGAAGAGGGGCACTCTTGAATATGACAAGCTAAAGGCTTCGTATGACGAAAGAGTTGCCCACCATCGCGAGTTACAGGTGACTCTCGATGAAATGACGACTGAAGGAAAGCCACCTCGTATAAGGCAAATTGCCAGGGTTACTGATGATAAATTCGCTCCCAAAGTCGTAAACGGAAACGGTGAGCTTGAGGTTGCTCTCGCGGCCAATCAGCGAGAACTTCTCAATTTAGCGGGTGTTGAACACCTGTATGTTCCGACCAATCCGAATCATCCTGTTGTGAGGGCATATCTTGAAGAACGTTCCAAAACGATGAGCGAGGAAGAGCATGCTGAGCTGGTAAGAACTTACAAAGAACGATATGCAATTTCTCAAGCATTGATAGACGGCGACGCTGTCGACAATTATGCTACTAGTGGTGGTGCCAGTAAAATTGTCAAAATTCGTGGACCCGAAACCGGATTTAGAGATGCCCTGGTCTGGGATTCGATTAACTCCGTTGACACCAGTTTAAGGGATGCGATGGCGGTTATGAGCCCTGAAGCCAGGGCGATGGCTACGAAGGCTGTTGCTGAGCGAGACAGGCAGGTAAGTGGTATTCGAGCTGCCGTGAAGCAATGGCTTATAGAGCAGGGGCAACGGACCGAGAACGTTCCTTTCTTTGATGTTCCGCTTAAGTATCCGCTGAATCAAAGTGACCTCGATAGATTGAAAATTCTGGAGGTACGCGAGAAAAGCAATGTTCGTTCCCGCGACGCGGGGGAACTTAATATGCTTCAAGAACGAAGAAAATGGACTTCCCTGGATCAGCAAGAGTCAGAGACGCTTGGGCGACTGGAGGCCAGACGAGAGTCAAATGAATTGAGCATGACTGACGTGGCCGAGTTGAGAATTCTTCAAGAAAGAAAAACACGAACTCAAGAGCAACTGCGCAATGTCGCTTTGGCTAAGAGAATAAGAGATAAAGTGACGGCGCTGTTACGAGCGGGGCAACGCACCGATGGCAAGGTCCCGGAATCGTTTGAGCCTGTTGCCGAAGCCGAGAGAAAGCAGCCCGTCTTCTGAGGGGGCGAATATTAGATAGCAGATCAAACCCGAATAGGGTGTTGCCTGCAGTCAGTCACGATGAATTGTACAAGCCATTATCAACCAATCTTGAAACATGAGTCATTGCGCGGGTTGATGTGATCTCAGTTGAGTTGTTCAAGCTCGGGGGGAATAGGTTCGCCAATTGCAGAACTGATCGGCGCTGCAGATTCGATGCAGTGTTTCTGAATCAATGCCACCGGATTGTCCGCTTGGAACGGCACGACGCCTGTGATCATCTGGTACAGGACGCAGCCCGGGGAGTAAATGTCGCAGCGCTGATCTGCTCGGCCTCCTTTGCACTGTTCCGGGCTCATATAATGCACGCTACCAACGATGGCGCCGGTGCTCGTCAGCTGCTGAGCGGTGTTCTTTTGCTCACCAATGAGTGCCGAGAGACCAAAGTCAATGACCTTCACAAAGTCAGCGGCATGGACTTCCTCAAGCATTATGTTGGCCGGGGTGAGATCCCTGTGCACGATACCTGCAGCGTGCGCCGCCTCCATTGCGGTGCAAACTTGCGCTGCAATACTGAGTGCTTTGCGCAGTTTCAGACGTCCCGTTTCTTCAAGTACAAGACGAAGGGTGGTTTACTGCAGATACTCCATGGCGATGTAAGCCATACCATCATGTGAAACGCCAAAGCGATAGAATTGCAAAATATGAGGGTGCGCCATGGCCGATAGCACCTTACCCTCGCGTTTGAAGCGTTCGCGGAATGCCTTGTCGCTCGTCAAACTCGAGTGCAACACTTTAATTGCCACTACCCGATCGAGATCCTTCTCCATCGCCTTGTAGATCCGGGCCATTCCTCCTTCCCAATCTGTTCGATGATTGCATAGCGATCGTCGAGTATCATGCCCATGCCCGCGAGCAGATGGATTGTCACTCTTACGTACCTGGCAGGGATGTTGGAAGGTTTATACCCGGGGGTACCCTGCCCGCGGCGAGCTATCTGAATCGAAACGCCACGAATTGTTCATCAGCTACAACGATTTACTCGAACCGGTTTTCACGCTGAACGACCCGTTCAGTATGTAGGGGTAGATGCTTTTCCATTCCTTATGTTGATTGTGTGTCGCCAAGCGCGAATGCCATTTCTGTTTGCCAAGTGTCATGCTCAAATTCAATTGAGTCAGTCTGACAGTGGTTCTCCACCAGTTCAGACTGAC
Source organism: Candidatus Obscuribacterales bacterium (assembly GCA_021732565.1). Lineage (GTDB taxonomy): Bacteria > Cyanobacteriota > Vampirovibrionia > Obscuribacterales > Obscuribacteraceae > JAKFUT01. The sequence goes on along the minus strand of JAKFUT010000080.1, from coordinate 404 downwards.
AGGAGCATTAAGGAATTGTTTCAAGACCGCGCATGATCGCGGAGGGTTTGGTATAGTTTTTCTCCTGCGGAACGGATACGGAAGTGAACGAACCGCAGCGGCTACGTCAAAAGCCGACCCGAATAGATTGGATGCAATCCTCTCTAAGACCGGCAAGTCGAGAGCCGAGAGCTCGACAATTTGTACCCTGAAAACTGCATATCGAGAACAAAGAATAAGTCTGTATCTCATCAGCCTTCAGACGAAGAAGGGCTCGCTCAGCACGCAAAATAGAGCAGCCTGGAGTCTGAAGCTGGTTAAGCTACTAAGAGCGCACGGAGGATACCTAGGCGCCAGCAGCCGATGAAGGACGCAATAAACTGCGAAAAGCCGGGGAGAGCCGTTATGGGCTACGACCCCCGGGT
>JAKFUT010000352.1 GCA_021732565.1 Candidatus Obscuribacterales bacterium | reverse complement strand
CTACGAGAAATTGCTCAGTTTGTGTGAGTGGTTTGTCCTTTGCCTTGTCGTCCGCCTTTACCTTCTCGATGTTTTTGTCGCCAGGTTCTTTGCCTTCTTCGGTTTTCGCTTGGTTCTTTTCCCAACACTCTGCAGCAATGTTGCCAAAGGCTTCTTCGCTTTCGCCTTCCGTCACGTCTTCGGATCCTTCTGATTCCTTCTCTTCAAAGTTATTTTCGTTCATTGTATTTTCCTCCCATCGGCTCCATCCAGGTGCCATGCCTCTCAGAATCGCACAGCGGCCCGCTTCGGATAATGGGGTCAAAGACCACGACGAATGGCGGAATCACCTCAGGTTCACTACATCAATATGCATTCGCAGTCACGCAGGAGTCACCCGAGCAAGATTACAACGTCAGGTGGAATTGAATCTTTGATCAGTTTCCGCGCTGGAGCGTCTGCTGTGGGCCCATTGGGTCCCCATGGTGGTGGCGAGCTGATTCAAATCGGTTCTGACACGATGGATGTGGGAACACTCGATTCTACAGCGCAGTTGCTTGTGTTTGGTACCTGCCGTGTGGCATGAATCTTGCGCTACGCTCAAGTGAGATGAAGCGCCATATCTAAGCAATGCGAGCAAGAACCGGCAATCTCTATGGAAGACTTATTCGAGCAATTAGTGTACCTACTCGGAAGACCCACAATTCCGAGATGTTTCGGGAATTAGCTTCCCTGCGCATAAAATCGCTGAGGCTCGAACGGTCGTCCAGCGTCGATGATTCGCAGTGATGGGCTCTATCTACCGCTCTAATCTTCCCCGTTAGTTATTGCTTCCGGCAGGCGTTCAATAGTGGTAGTGGCGCGTGGTTTCACTCGAGACAACTGTTTCAAATTGGCTAAGAAATCTTCGGCGCCTGTTCCCTTGAGCATCGTGTTTAGAGTGTCCTCAAGGTCTCTTCCGTTAACGAAAGCCAGTGCCGCCATCTGCGGTGCAACCTTCTCGAGAATGCCGGCATTGGCTGCTGCTGTCAGCGCTTCCACCAGCCCCGGTTGAACAGCCTTCATGCGGGTCTCGCTGGCCTTTGCCTCTTCTATCAGTCTCTTGATCTCACGCTCTAGTGCAGCTTCGGCAAAAATGCGCTCCTGCTCTCGTACCTGCCTCTGTGCCTCAAGGCGTAGTGCTTCAATTTCCAGCGATACTCGCGTGCGCTCCTGTCGTGCCTCCAGTTCAGCCAGATCGGCTTCTGCCTTTCGCTGGTCCCTCAACAGATTCAGCGAATCGTTCAACCGGGTTGTAGCATCGATCTCTTTTAGCGTCTTCCTTTTCGCCTCTTCTTCGCCTTCTGTCAGCAATAGTCTTTGGGAATGTCTCTCCAGTTCGATATTGTCGCTGAGAGCCTCTTGTCGCGAACGAGCCAAAAGTTCTGCGATGTGTGGATTCTTCACCTCAATTGCAATCAGTTCAAGATCGTAAACCGTCATTCCGTTCTCGTCGAAATGCCTGAGCGAGCGACCTTCATTTGTAGTCTTGGCTCCCAGCACCACATCTCGCAAAAGATCTGCAGCGTTTTGATAAAACTCTTGAACCCCGACCCGCCGAATGGCATTGGCAATCAAAGAACGCAAGTGGTCTACCATGTATTGCACATAATTATCGATGGCAAACCACTTATCGCTTTCAGCATTGTCGAAGCGCACGAGATACTTCACTTGAATCTCAACGTCGACAAGGTCATGTGTTTTCAACAATAAAATATCCGAAACCGGATTCGAAATGTGTTTCAAATACACCGTCTGAATACGATTATCCGCCGACTTTGGTTTTCCCTTTGAAAGCGACAGTCTCTCTAGCTTTTCGTCGTATTCCAGCAAGACAGTTTGCGGCCCGACAACGGTGGTTCGCACCCCGCTGCTGTTAACGACCTGAATGGCATATCCACTAAAGACATCGATTCGAACGACACCCTCGTACTTGTTATTGATGGTGATCGTTCTGGGAGGAGTGAATTTTTGCTGCCTGGTTAACGTGTCTGCAACCACAGACTGCAGAGCGACACCAGGAGGCTGCGGACTCGGCGGAGCCCATGCATTTGACTCCATCGGGACCGGCTCAACTTCCTGCTTAAGAAAGGTTTGCTGCTTTGCCTCTTCCCTCAAGGCTTTGTTCACCATCAGAACTTCGCCATTTCCCGGATAGTAGAGTGACGCCTCCGCATCGGTCAAGACTCGCCGCACCACAATCTGATTGATGGGATTCGGCAGAAACATATTGGGTCCGCGTACAAGATCCACCGAACCTTTGTGGCGATCTAACACATATCGTCCTTCACCGGCCGGTATGGCGATGGCAGAGTGTTTGTCTCTGCCGCCTACGGAAATGATTGCCTGCTCGGGGCGCGGGAAATAGATAGCCTTTTGCGCTCCGGTGATGAAGAGTTCTTCGCCGGCAATATGCTGCGTGCCGTTTTCTTCATCGGTATAATCCGCAATGACTTTTATATGAATGCCCGTGGTGGTCTGCAGTTCAAATGCGCGGAACTTTCTCTTGCCACTGGAGGAAACGACAAAGGTCTGCGTCGGCTGCGGAAATACTACGGCAGGTCCCTTAATATAGCTCTTGTTTCCATCTTCATCGAGCAAAATGGAGTACTCCAGCCTTTCAAGAGTGACAGCATCTCGCACATAGTTTTTATCTTCATCAAGCAGAACCTCTATTCCAGTCGGTGGAATATAGAAGGCGATCTCTGTTCCTTTTATGACAAGCAGTTGGCCTGTCATAAGGTCTTCTTTCTTGATGTCTAGTTTTGCATCGCTGCTTACTTCTCGTACAACTGATTTGTCCCAATTCAACTTTGCTGCTTCGTCGTCATACACACGCACCAGTAAATACTGGTTTGTTCGCAGATGATGCCCGCGCACCACCGTTGCACCTTGACCGGGCCACAGCGGAAACGAAATGGGACCCGGAATATTCTCGATTTGTCCCATCTTTAATGTGCTGACGGGCATGTCTTCCAGCTTTCCCGGTTCGGGTTGCTTGCCATTGTGTGACGGATTCTCCAGGATCACATAGTGGCCTTTCGACACCATCACATTGGTTTGAATCGCCTGTAGCTGCGTGGCAGGATAGAAACGCCCGTCTTTGTAAGTCACTAGCTGATCGGTATTTGAGAGTGACGTTTTGATGGGTCCGCAAAGAGTATTAATCTTGCCCTTGGTCTGATCCAGAACGAAGGCGAAAACTCCTGGAGGAAGTATGAGTTCAGAGTCCCTCTTGGCGTAATCTTCGGGCATAACTTGCTCTCCTTGCCGATGCGATGACGAGATGCTGTTGCCGGCCCTGTGTGCGGCCGGTCTGTCCGTTGCACCGTCGCCCGCGGGGGGATATGCACACGGAATATTTTGTATTCGTGCATAAGGTAGCATGAGGAGGGCATTAAATATGTCGATCAATAGGGATTTGCTTGAGATTTTTTGTGGCGAATTGGAAAGCGTAGATCTTCTATCTCTTCCCAGATGAATGTATCGGCTTCCCTCGACCTGAATACGGTTGCCTAATCGAACGGATTTCATCGCGCCCGGTAACGATTGAAATCGAACTACCAGAATCAATCCGCTTCAGAATTGGTCTGGCACATCTGGGATGGTTGAGGAGCCTCCTTGGATATTGAGGTTCTATGACCCAAGTTTGCCTTACAAGCACGATATTGTTCTTCTCATGGGTTCTCGGAGCCCGATTAGCAGGAATCGGTGTTGGAGGTGCATATGTCAGATCAAGATGTGAACAACTGGAACAACACAATAGGTGATCGTTTCTTCAATTCCGGTGACAACGGCAGACAGTGGAACGGTGATGTTCAGGGATTACGCGATACATTGAGGGACGCGCGCCAGCAGCTTGACACGCAAGAATTCAACTCGCTCGTTAGAAGAATTAGTGAAGGTACCAATTCCTTCATTTATCAGGATCGAATGAACAATATTCGGCTAAACGACGGCAGACTTTTCAATTCCACTGTATTCGAGAGCCCCGAACAGAGGTCTTGGGATGAAACGAGCCGCCGACGTACGGAAAATGCCTACCGGAATTCCCAGGGTAAACTCCCCCTTTTTTAGAGCCTGACAGTGGAGGAAATAATGCAGATGACCAAGTTGCCTCAATTAGAATTGGCTGACCAGGACTACGAGTTAGAATTGGATAGTCAAGAAACTGATATCCTGCGCGAACTCGCTCGATCAAGCCAGCAAGACGGTGGTGATTCATCGCGCTACTGCAAGTGTCTGTATGAACTGGCGCAAGTTTATCTTTGCCAACGAAAGTTTAAAAGAGCCGAGAAATTCTATAGGGAATTGCTGATGATATGCCTAACCCGGTTTGGACGAAATGACATTCGAGTAGTAGCCACTCTTAACGGGCTGTCGTACGCGATGGCTGGCCAGAACAAGATGAGCGAAGCTGAGAACGCGATCAGCAAGGCGCTTTCAATTGTGTCCGCCAATCGCCCTCTTGACGATCCCCGAAAGACAGCAGCCATGCTGACTCATCTTGCACAGGTGCAAATGGCGCAAGGACGTTACCAGGAAGCTGAAATAAACTTGATTGTCGCGTTGAGCACAATGCAGGAACTCGTCGCCTCCGATTCTGATGAAGGAAACCTCGAAGGGCTACTGGACACCCTCAACACTCTTATCGATTTACTAGCTATTCTGCAACGAAAGGAAGACGCAATTGGATTAATGGCTCGGCGGCGCAGAATTGGTGCGCAGTTGACGCGTTCTGCCTCGTGATTGTCTCAATTGCCGCCGCCGGTGTGTATCCTTTCAACAAATGTCGACGGAGGCTTGCTACAACCAATCGGGGGCAACTTGTAATCGGAACCAGAAGGTGCTGCCCGCTCCCAGTGTGCTTCTGACTCCAATCAGGCCGCCATGCTCCTCAACGATTGATTTACATATCGCCAGACCAAGTCCGGTGCCAGCGGCTTTCATAGTGTTCGCCTGATCTAGTTGCTCGAATCGCTCAAAGACTATATTCAGTTTGTCTGCAGGTATCCCGCATCCTTCATCTCTTACTTGCACTTCTACAAAAAGCGGTTGGGACCCGGCGTCGGGTTGGTCCTCCTCATCAGTTGCGGACGGTGGAAGGAGCACCGCGCGGATAGTCACAGTAGAGTCTTGCGGTGAAAACTTAATGGCATTTGCCAGTAGATTGACAATAACCTGAACGATACGACTCGGGTCTGCCAGAACATCAATGTTGATAGGTTGTATTCTTATCCTTACGTTGTGCTTTTGTCCTAAACTCTCAACTGAGTTGGTCGACATTTCGAATAGCTCAAGAAGATCACATACTTCCATTTCGATATCAAATTTGCCAGACTGCTGTTTTTGCACGTCCAAGAGGTCATTAATCAGTCGGATCATGTTTGATAACGTGTGCTCTCCCTGCACAAGTTTTGCATGCAATTCTTCACTGAAGTCGCCGTAGCCACCGGAGAGCATCAGTTGCAAGCTCAACCTTACTGACGTCAATGGAGTACGCAAGTCATGGCTGACCATGGCGATGAATTCTTGCTTGGTGCGTTCAATCTTGTAGCGTTCAGTTAAGTCTGCCACTTGAATGAGGAAGCCCCTTTCGTCTAGTGTAACAAGGTTGCTAGCCGATATCTCTACAGGTAAATCTGTACCAGCGGCATTTCGTGACTTGAATTCCTTGCTTTGCTCAAGGCAGCGGCCGATGACCTCATTCTGGAAGAATTCCGGCGTGGCCGCATTTCCGGACTTTATCAAAGTAACGAACTTTGCTCCTATTAGATTTTGTCCTTCTGGAACGAACATCCGACTTGCCCGTGGATTGAGCGAAGAAATTGTCCCGTCTTCATGGCAGGTGATCACGCCAACGGGCAGATTCTCGATTATTGTGCGAATTTGCGATTCGCTTCGCCGCAATTTTCCTGTAGCCTCGTTTACTGAATCGGCCATCCGATGGAAAACACTGTCTAATTCTGAAATTTCATCCTTACCGTCCATCAATGGATTCAGCCGTTCTCCTTTCTCCATTTTGCGGGTGTTCTCAATTAAGACGCTCAGCCTGCCGCTTGTGCCCCGATGAAAGAAAGCGACCAGCCCGAGCGCGATTAAAGTACTGCCCGTCAGACCGAGCAGAAGAGCTATTTTTGTGAATTGCAGTGTCTTTTGATCGTCGATCTCGGTATTCTTGCGTCTGATGGTAATGGTCAGATCATCAAGATCGCTTTCTAGCAGTGGTGCAAGATAGCGCATTCGTTTGAGATACTCCAGTGCGGCATTGCGATCGCCAATGTCGCACAGTCTTTTGGTTTCCCTGAGGTACGACATGCACAAACGCGACCGATCGGAGAGCGACTGTATTTTGTCGTTGCTGTAGCGGCGAGTTTTTAATAATCTGCTCAGGCGAGACAGTTCCTCCCGGGTGTGTGAAAGGTTTTTCTCGTAAGAGGCCAGTGCTTCCTCTGAGTCTGCCATCAGGTACAGAGCCAATGCTTTGCCGCAACTTATCACTCCTTCACCTAAGTTCAGCACAGTGCCCAGTACGCGCCGTTCTTCTCTTTCGTTTGACGTTGTCCGCGCTGAATTCTCCAGCGCCGAGAGCAAGCCAATGACGAACGTGTACTCAAATAAAAGAGGTACACCGATAAGTACAAGTGCCTTCTGCCAGAGAGTTAAAGTCACAGGCGCCTTTTCGTTAACGAAACAAATCGACTTCTTTGAAGAAGGACAATCGACCTTCTTTACCTTTAGGAAGTGCCCTTGCTTATTGCGCCTCAAACCTGGCGCGCAACAGAACTGAATTTTCCAACTCCGGGGCAGCTTCTATAAGACGATAGGGGCCACCAAGTCTCGGGCAGTTCTCACAATAGTTTGCCCCTGTATATTGAGGGAATATTCAACGGAGTGTTGACACTCGCCCTTCATCGACGATGTTCAGCCGACAGTCAAAGGAATAAAGGGCTTGCTACATGGAGGAATGCGAATTCATGACTTTAGAATCTACACTCTCCATTGCCAGGGAAAACATTTCAGGGTTAGGCTCGTTAACATGTTCGTGAATTTATCTTCTTGGAAATTCGGCGGACTGTGGTCCAGTAGGACCCAGGTCTTTAAGGCTGGCGGACTGAGTCTTCTCATTTCAGTAATTCAAGTCTGGGCGGTCTGTTCCCCGGACGCCTGTTTGGCTGGCAACTACGATGCGGAGAATGCACTGGTTCAGCAAGCTATGAAGGCACACAGGGGAAACGATCTTACTCTTGCTGAGCAACTGTACAAGAGGGCAATCTCCATGGCGCAAGGGTCGCCTGCCAGCAACGATTCGGAGGGCGCGAGCCTTCAGTTGAACTGTCATTTGTGTTTGGGCGATCTTTATTTCGCGCGCAATGAAGAAAGCGAGGCGGGAAAGCAGTACTGCCATGCGTTGACTATCGCCGAGAAGTTATATGGAGACAGTGACCCATTCTTGCTACCAAGCTTGAATAGACTGATCAACCTTGGTATTAGCAGTTCGACTCTGCAGGGTAAATTGCGATATGTTCTACCGAATGTGTCTCGTGCAATTGGTATAAAGTCCAGATTTCTTCCCGACGTAAATGGGGAGCTGATGAACGATTACCAGGACTGGCATAGTGTGCTATCCGCTAATGGTATGTTTACAGAGGACGAACCGGTTGTGCGCAAGCTGTATGAAAGTCGAAAAACTAGCCCGAATTTTCTAAGAAACAAGAATACCCCTGGCTTGATTAACGAACTGGCCAGGGACTGCAAAGCTGCGGGGAAATTGGACGAGGCGCTTTCCCGCTCTCGTGAGGCCATTCAAGTGGCTAATTCGCAGAGCTCTCTACAAGCAGCGACTGCCAAGGTTCAGGCTGCAGTGCGACTTTTTTCGCTAGGACAAACAGATGAGTCGAAACGGCTCATTAACCAGGTCCTGGTCGAGAGCAAGGCCGAGTTTAGCCCGGCTGTCGTCTTACAGGTACTGAACGTCGGTGTTTACGAATGCTTAAGTAATGCTCCAGCGGATGTTAGCGGAAAAACTTCTGGTCTGGAACAACTGTCTTCCCTGTTCCTCTTTCCGCTGATGGAACTGCTGCGCGCTCACAAAGAACTTGATCCGACTGACGTAAAGTGGACCCTCAGGATTTATGCCGATAATCGTCCGCATTTTAAAGAATTAGAGAAATTGTCTCGAGAAGTAGGGGCTATGGTAAAAAATTACCAGAGGCATAAGGACGCGCTGTGACTTGTAATCACCAATCGAGTTGTTGACGCGAACTAATGACACAATCTTTCACGGGTGATCCTGCCGGCGCAGACCAGCGTTGTGCATGCCCCCCAGTCAAGATGTAATATAATACACGCTCGTGTGACTGGAGCAGGAGTGCGGTGGCAAAAATTCTTGTTGTCGAAGACAATTCTCAAATGCTTGCCAGCATAAAGAAGTGTCTGGAAATGGAACACCACGTTGTGCAGGTGTGCGAGAGTGGCAGTGATGCAGCTTTCCAATTGAACCACTTCGATTTTGATCTTATTGTTCTCGACTGGGTTTTGCCTGACACTACCGGAATTGATGTTTTGAGAACGTACCGTGCAACGGGTGGTCGGTTGCCGGTGCTGATGCTGACGGGACAGTCGACTATTGAGCAAAAAGAGGTTGGGCTCGATTCCGGTGCCGACGACTATTTAGTTAAACCATTTGATGCCAGGGAATTGGCCGCCAGGGTGCGAGCCCTGCTCAGACGCCCTGGTTCGGTGATACCGGATAATGCCATCGTAGAGGGTGACATTATTCTGGAACCCAGGTCTCGCACGGTGAGTCGCCGCGGAGCAGCTGTTAATCTTCTGCCCAAAGAGCTACAGCTGCTGGAATTTTTCATGAGGCATTCAAACGAAGTTCTTTCGATTCCCGTGTTGCTATCTCACGTATGGCCTGATGAGTCCGACTCGACGGAGGAAGCCTTACGAAGCACCCTGAAGAGATTGCGACGAAAGCTTGATCCCGATGCAGAATACATTCAAAACATACATGGTGCAGGATATGTGTTCAAGCACAGGCCGGATAGCTGAGCGACCCCTTTCCTTAGTAAGATCTCCGCCCTCACTTCGCATAATCCGGCAACACGCACGCACGCACGCGAGCAAAGTGTTGATTATGCGACGCTTGGCATAATCAGTAGTATCAGTCACAGAACTCGCGGGGGAACACTTTCACCGTAGACCCTAATTCTTCTCAAAATGAATTACCACCATACATGCCCTTCTGTGGTTCGACCTCCAAATCCAAGAGCTTTACTTTGACGATAGTTCCCCGGATTCCGTCACGCTCTGGATGGCACTCCCCCTCGTGTCCACCTAAGGGGTACAGATTGCCATAAACCGTAATCACTTTAGTGATGTCTTGATTTTCCGAAATCCGACACTTAATCCAAATAACGCCTTCGGTACGTTTTGCGCCGAGATTGAAATTATGCCAGCTTAGTCGGACATTTGTGCCTCTTTCATCCGGTCCCGCAAACAAGAGTACGCCGTCAGTAAATTTTCCTGGAAACAAGCAGCACGCAAGTGCCAAGGCTGCAACAATGCAACAACACTGAATCGATTGCTTCTTGATCTTTTCAGTACATTTATAGCAAGCAGCGGCGAGTAAATCTGTCATTTTCAGGACCCTTTTATCCAAAAGAGCAACAACTTATCCTCGGTTGGCATTATCCGTGGGCGACACCGTGCGTAGGCAGTAACCCTATCGGGGCGGGCTCGAAGCAATCGCCATGGAAAGACTCAGTACCGAAGGATTATTAAAAAGCCTCGCGTCAGGCACAAATCCCGTCGCGGTATAAAGGTTTACCGCTGGCGTGTTCTTTGCCGCAACATCTAATGTTATCTCATTCGCGCGCGGAGACACTTGGAACTCGACTTCTCTGATCAGCAATTGTCCATATCCCAACCGACGATACGCTGGCTCAACTGCGAGCAAAGAAATATGTGCACGCGGACCCTCACATTGAAAGCACAAAGAACCTGCATTAGAGGTATTCTCAGTGAAGACCACAAATTCACCTGAGGCCACGCCTTGTGCATCGGCAGAACGAGGTGTCAAGCGAGTCTGCGACAGAGAGTCGCGTCGTGGACGGAATTCAGCGCGCGACATCCCCTCCGTCAGACGGAAAGCCAGTTCATCCAGGGGCAAATTCAAATACTCCGGTTTGGCATTTTGCCATTTGCTTGCAACAGTAGTGACCAAAGAGACAACATCACTTTGATCGAGGTTTCTCTCGCTAGTACGAGCCGGTGTCGCATTCTCAAGTAACAACTCCGCTAACCCGACACGCTGTTCGCGTGAGCGAAGCGGCAAACATGACGCGGCGTCCATTCTTTCCACGCCTACTGATTCCATTCGGTCGAGCCAGGTCTTCCAACTCTTGCCAAACATGGCGGTGAGCGCGGCAGCAGAATGATCCAGGCTCGCCACCGAAACACCTTCTTGTGCCTCGCAATGTTTGATTAAATGATTTCGTGCCCGCAAGAATTCTCTTGTATCAAAATCCCGAGCAAAGAAGGCCGGTGCATCTAAGCCACTCTCTTTGACGCGAATGAAGACCGTATCGATGGCTGCTGTTATGACTTGTTGTTGATCGGTCCGCAATTGAGACCACTCCTTTCCCGTCACAATTTGTTGGACCTCAGTCAAAGTTGACATATCAATTCTTGCGGTTTTTCCTTCCGCCGGTTTCAGCTGCATCGGCTCAACTCGTCCAGCACTGGCGCTAATGCAAGCCGGCTGCACCGCGAACGGTGCCCGGCCTGTCGCAGGAACCAAAGCCCCGGTCTCGCCTGTGGCGGACAGAGACCGTGACGGATTAAGGGCTTCAGGCTCTCCACAAACCGACTTCGGCGCCTCCCTTGCTCGCCCGTTGGCAGCAAATAACTTTGCGCTCACTTTGCCACCATAGTGGTTCACAGGACCAAGCACTCCGCCAATTACTGCAGTGGAGTACATCGATTGCAAAACCTCCCGCCGGGTGGCCAGTCTGCCGTGACTCTGCAGTGCCTCAAACTCGGCGCCCGCCAATCCTGCAGGAAGAGCGCTTACAATACCGCTAAATATCGGATTGCTAAGAACTGCGCTGACGCCGATCTTGCTCACAGTTTTTGCTTTCGCCAATTGATCCAACCCGAGGCTGCCTGCGGTCATGGCACTGAATGTGACAGCACCTACCGAACCGTTTCCCAAGCGCTGATAGACCCAATCATCTTGCTTAGCAGTGGGTTTAAAAAGCGCATCAGCAACAAACCCTGTACACGCAGCTTCTCTTAAGCTAAGACCAATACTACTTTGTTTTGATAGAAGCGCAGCTTCAGCTTCGAGCCTGTGCATGGCTCCTTTTACGCATACAGCTGTGGCCAGAAACGGAAGAAGTTTTCCCAGAGCTGAACCCACGGTTTGAGCATGCCAGGTTCGGGAACCGAACGGCGCCGCCGCAGGTTCCTCTATAAACTTTACGCTTCCCTCCAGCTTCACACCGGGGATATGATCCAGAAGTTGAGTGACACCCAGCAGCGGCTCCTGTATTGCGGAATAACATGCCGCTCGTGCAAACTGACACAACAAATTCTCATTTGGTGCATTTGCTGATGCCAATACATCGCTCACATGAACAAGGGGCGATTGGTCTCTCAAAATATCCACCCGGAGGACATTATAGAAGAGAGAACTATACGCTCGGGCGGAACCTAAGTCATTGGGAGTTCTACGTATCACCGCTGATGCAAATCTTCCACCCCGCCAGCTGAGCATTCCGGCCGTTGCGTTTACCAGTAAGAACTCTCGGGCGCATAGCGAAGTATGCTAGCCTGAGGAAACATGAACCAAACTAGAACGAATGGACAATCTAACCCGCCGGAACAACTCCGCCGAAAACTGCTGGCGGTGGAGGTCTTACTACTGGCCGGATTGATGTTTAATTGTTCGCTCGTTTACTGCGCCGATCTTATTACCGTGGATCTTTTCGCTGCCAGACCGGCGCTTAAGAGCGTCATATTAGAGGCGCCATTCACCATCGACTCGCGAGGCACTTCTCCGGGCATGCGTGGTTTATTCGAAATTACTAATGTGCACGGCATTTTACATTTACGGGAAAGTAAACGTGCATCTCCGCAATTCAAAATTCAAGCAAGCGAATCGGGAATGGCCATTGGCCGCAGAGCGGTGATAAAGGCCGGAGCACAAAAAATTGCGGTCCATCTAACCGATGGCACCAGCCGCCAATATCGAGGCACTCTGCTCATTACACCGCAAAAAGGCGAGACATTGTCGATAAAGAATGTCGTCAAGTTGCCGGATTACGTCATATCTGTTGTCGGCAGCGAGTCATTGCCAAAGACACCGCAGGAGGCACTCAAAGCGCAGTGCGTATTGGTTCAAACCCTGTTGCTACGGTACAAGCCAGGAGATAAACTTCTGGATAGTACGCAAACTCAGGCGTACCTCGGTGTTGAGTACGAACGGCCGGAAGCCCGTCGCGCATTCAATGCCACAAGAGGAGCCAGACTATTGTGCAACGGCACACCAGTGCCAGTATATTTTCACTCCACTTGCGCTGGAGGCACCAGTTCCAGCCAGGTCTTTTCCAACAAGAAGCCGACGATGATGTGTGACGCAAGCGTGAAGTGCGACTTCTGTAAGGAATCACCGTTTTGGTCCGAAAAGATAACGGTAATTCCATCGGAATTGTTCATGCGAAACTGTCCTTCTGGCATACCGGTTGTAGAGAAAACCGATGCGGCGGGGCGTCCGCTAGTTTTGAAATATCGTGACGGCACGAGGGAGTGCGGCTATCAATTTTGGCTTCGGGTCGGGCAAAAATTCGGTTGGGACAAACTGCCGGGCACCAGGTTCAGCGCGCAGGAAAAAAACGGCAAGATAGAACTTCGCTCAACGGGAGCTGGACATGGAGTAGGTTATTGTCAGTGGGGAGCCAGCGGGATGGCCCTGGCTGGTCGTTCTTACAAAGAAATACTGCATCACTACTTTCCCGGGAGCGTGGTTCTACCTAAATAGGCTATGCTTGTCATAGGCTCACTTTGCAGCAAAGTTGGTATCCTTGCTCACAGCTATGGAATTTGTGTTCTTACTGTCTCTTGTCGTTCTATCGATAGGGCTTGTGCTTTGGTTCATCCTCTATTTTGTACCTGGAGCCATTGAAGACATTAGGAGACCAAAAGATGACTGATCTCAGGTCAAAGCCTTGTCAACCGATAACTAATGTTTCAAATAATTGAATAAGATTGATCAAAACCCTTGAGAATTCAGGAACTCCTTTCCCAGTAACATCAAGCTGTTGCAGGGAGGACACCGACGAGTTCTGCATCAGTGGGCGGCTCAACGCCATATCCGCCCGGCGCAGCCAAGTCTAGATCACATATAGCCGGTAAACTACAGTATGATCTCTGCGCTGATCACAGGCGCCTGAGTGCGTCCGTGCCGTAACAAGGGAGTTATCATGAGCATCTCGCCTGAACTGCGTAAGCGAATCTCGACGAAGGCAAGCACCTTCACCGAATCTGTAATACGAGAAATGACGAGGCTCTCGGTCAAGCACAAGTGCGTCAACCTGGCACAAGGAATGCCCGATTTCCCTTGCCCGGACGAGCTCAAGGCTGCGGCATGTCAGGCCGTTAACGACGATGTCAATCAATATGCCATTACTTGGGGCGACAAGTTCTTTCGCGACGCCATTTCGGCTAAGTACAAACAGTGGATCGGCGTCGAATACGATCCCGAGACAGAGATAACAGTGACCTGCGGAGCCACCGAAGGGATGATAGCCACGATGTTGGCTCTGGTCGACCCCGAAGATGAAGTAATTGTGTTCGAGCCTTATTATGAAAATTACGGACCAGATGCAATTCTTGCTGGAGCCCGTCCGCGTTATGTTTCATTGAATGCGCCAGATTGGAGCTTTGACGAAAAAGAATTGGAAGCAGCATTCAACAATCGCACACGGGCCCTGGTACTGAATACGCCTCATAACCCCACTGGCAAGGTTTTCACTAAAGCAGAGTTGGAAGTTATCGCGCGACTATGCCAGAAGCATGGTGTCTACGTTTTCACCGACGAACCCTACGAGCACATTACATTCGACGGTGTGAAGCACGAAGCCATGTCTGCACTGCCCGGTATGAAAGAGCTCACAGTTTCGGTAAACAGCTTGTCCAAAACGTACAGCGTTACCGGCTGGAGACTGGGAACCGTGCTGGCACCACCGGAACTTACCGCAGCGATTCGGAAAGTGCATGATTTTCTAACAGTCGGAGCGGCGGCACCGCTTCAGCGAGCCGGTGCAACAGCGATGCAGATGCCGCTTCCTTACTACGCCAAACTAGCCAGTGAATATGCAGTTCGGCGCGATACGATGCTATCAATTCTGCTTGAATGTGGCATTCCCTATTACAAACCAGATGGCGCATATTATGTATTTTGCAACATCAGCCGATTCGGATTTGATAGTGATGTGCGCTTCACCGAATTCCTGGTGAAAGATGTGGGCGTGGCAGCAGTTCCAGGTTCTAGTTTCTTTCGCCCCGGCGATCGTGGAAACAACTACATACGATTCTGTTTTGCCAAGAAAGAAGAAACACTCATGGCGGCCAGAGAACGACTTCTCAAGCTCAATGCTAAGTTAGCAGAACGACCAACACGCTAACGAAGAACAAGGTTTTTCAGGCAATCGAATTCATCGTTTCATCAACGAATCGAAACAGAAGGGAGTCGGCAAACATGACGGTTCAAACAGGTTCCGCAGATTGGACCCGCGCACGCCGCAAACCTGAAGATGGTCAAACTTTCAGCGATCTTCCCGATAAATTTGCAGGCGGATCATCATGCCACCGAGGCAAGATTGACAGCGTACCAATCTCGCTGTGTCGTGCGTGGACAAGTGACGACGCAGCACCACCTGCAACCCCGGCCGTAGTCTTAGAGCCTGAATGGTCTGCCTCCAAGCGATCGGACCTGCCACTGGGATTGCACTGGAAGCAAGTTTTGTCTGGACGTTTTGAATTCGAATTTGATTTACCCGCGAAAGTGCGATGCCTCGGATTGGGCGAACGGTTTTCAGCCCTCGACCTGCGTGGTGCCACCCACACACTGCTGGCCACCGACAATTCCGACCACAACGAATCGGCCGACGCGTTGTACAAAGCAATTCCGTTTCTCCTTTTGTACAATGGCGATCAATCTCACGCTATTTTTTTGGACTCCCCGGCACCCCAGATATGGGAACTTGACACCGAATTCCAGCAGATCGGACGGATCAGCTTGCTCAGCCGCAGAGGCTGGCGCCTTTACATACTGGGTCCAGCCAGTGCACCGAATCTGGTGGCTGCTTACACCACGTTGACCGGGCGAGCAACTCAACCGCCGCGATGGGCGCTAGGTCATTTTCAGTCTCGCTGGAGTTATCCTGATGAGCCGACGTTGCGCCAGTTAGCGGTGGAATTTCGCGCACGTCAAATTCCTTGCGATACGCTGGTGCTCGACATTGATTACATGGACGAATATAAGGTCTTCACCATGTCGCACGAGCGATTTCCTCGCTTTGGCGCGATGATATCGGATCTCTCGGCAAGCAACTTCAAACTGGTCACTATCGTTGATCCCGGTGTGAAGCGCGATAACGGCTTTCCTTTATACAAAGAAGGTGAACGCCGCGACATGTTTTGTCGAAAGGCCGATGGTTCTCTCTTCACCGAGCAAGTGTGGCCCGGGCTTTCCGTATTTCCTGATTTCCTGAAAGAAGCCACCCGCAGTTGGTGGGGTGAGAAGCTGAAGTTCTATACGGATCAGGGAATTGCCGGCATCTGGAACGACATGAACGAACCGGCTTTCTTCGGCATTAAACAGCCGCTGAATCCGGCGGCTGTTGAGCTGCCTGAAGAACAAGATCAACTCTTCGTTCATGAAACCGAAACAGGGCCTGTCGGCCACCTTGAAGTGCGAAATCTGTACGGTATGGAAATGTGCCGCGCCACCAGCGACGGGCTGCTCAAACACCGTCCCGATGAACGACCTTTTGTGTTGACTCGCGCAGCCTATGCCGGAATTCAACGATATGCAGCGGTATGGCTGGGCGATAACAATTCATGGTATGAGCACCTGCGAAAGGCTGTACCGATGTTGTTGAACATGGGTATGTCCGGCTGCGCATTTTGCGGAGTAGACATAGGAGGCTTCGGCGGACACACCACACCGGAGTTGCTGGTTCGCTGGTATGAACAAGGAATTTTCTACCCTTTCTTTCGCAACCATAGCATGATGGAGAGCCGCTCGCAGGAACCGTGGATGTTCGGCGATGCCATTGAGTCGAAGATACGGCATCTTATTGAAACTCGATACCGGTTGCTTCCCTACATAGAAACGCTTTTCTATGAGCATCGACTCACCGGTGCTCCTCTAATGCGTCCTATGCTCTGGCATTATCCTGAGGATAAAATTGTTGGCGATATCAGCGATCAATTTATGTTTGGCAAAGACATTCTGGTTGCACCGGTGGTGGAACGATCAACGCACACTCGCCCGGTCTATTTTCCCGCGGGACGGTGGCATCCCTTTGAGGGAGGCGAGGTCGTACAGGGTCCGGGTTATCATGCCATCAACCTGGAATTGGGGAAGGTGCCGGCTTTCGCACGAGAAGGCGCCATCATTCCGTTGGCTAGCATTATGCAGTCAACTGCCGAATATACCGGTACCGAAGTTTGTTTTCATGTGTTCGGTGACACCGCATTCGGTGCCTTTTATGAGGATGACGGTCATTCGTTTGCCTGTAACCGCGGGGCCTTCAATCATTGGAATTTGACCTTCGAGGAAGGCATCTTCACATCGACATGCAGCCGCGATGGATATGAGGGCTACACGCGACAATACCGAGTGAAAACACATTCCTCAGAAGCGCCAGTAGAATTGTCGTTGTTGGAAAACGACTATTAAAGTATATATGTGCATTTGAGAGGTCGCTTGGAATGTACCTGTGCCCGCATTGTTCTGCTGAAAACCGTGAAAACGCAAACTTTTGCAGAGAATGCGGTGACCGCCGGTCCTCGCGAGAGGTGGCTCCCGAAAAGGAAGCGATGCTCTGCCCGTGTTGCACAAGACGAGTACGCCACGCTGACAAGTTCTGCATGGCGTGCGGCGAGAAACTATCGACGCGGACAACGCGCGATACTAAGATTTGCCTTACCTGCAAGACCGTGCTTCCGCTACAGGCATCCTTCTGTTTCGGCTGCGGGGAATATGTTGCCAGGACTTCAAATCGCAAGATCGACCTTTCAACCACCGATGTGTTTGGCGATGACAATCCGGAATTCATTCCCAGATACGAAGCCTGAGCCGATCCGCAAAGCTTGTTGACAGAGCACAGCAGCTCTTACCCGGGTGTGGTATATTTTCCTTCTGTGCGCCGAGGTAGCTCAGTCGGTAGAGCAGAGGACTGAAAATCCTTGTGTCGGCGGTTCAAATCCGCCTCTCGGCATAGACCAGTTAGAAAGTACGGCGCCAGCGTGGTGCGCCCGTTGAATCTTCGCTTTACGCTCATCCTTAGGCGCAGGCTCAACTTGGATCGTTGGTGTTGACAGGCTCGCGCACTCACATTAGAGATGCTGAATCAGTGTTGCCACTTGGAGAACCTGCCTGCCATGACTGCGCAGGCATTTTGTGACTTTGAGTATCTGCCGTTCTTCATTTAGCGGTCATCGTATTTATATCGAAAATTGCGAAAGCAATTTTCCCTTAGCAACAAAGACCGTAAACGTCGGGAATTCAGACGCTATGAAAGCGGGGCTGTCACCAGCCTCGCGTTCCCCTAAGAACTGAGAGTGCGAGTTTCCCCGGATCAGCTATGCACTCGTTTACACGAGGACAGAGAGTGGCGGGTCTCCGCGACATCCAATCAACTTGACGTCCTCACGTCGCGATCGTATGGCGCAATTTTCCATGTCGCCGGAGACTGGTCGGTCAGCAATGAAATGAGATGGATTTGCATTCAGGCCGGCGCGGAACGCACTGGCCGGTTTCGCCTGTTAGTTGCCGTTGTATCTTCTGCGGAACCGAACCAGGAAAGCCCTGGAACAGGCAAACAGCCGTTGACTGAGTTCGCATAGAGATTGGCGACATCCAAAAGCAGAAGTTAATCTGTGCGCTCCAATGGGCTACACGCCAATACTGGTGGCAAGCTTCTTCAATTGAATTAGATCGTTTTGCACAAGCAATGCCGCGCCCCGCCACAGAGCATGCGTCGGCTGATTGTCGAGACGCTCAAAGATCGTCTTCAGCATAACGCGCCCGTTTGCCAACTTGACGATCTCCTTCATAACCTTTTCTTCTTCATTCGATGGAGGGTCGCGGGTTTCCCTGAGCGGTGCGAGAAAGTCACCATTCTTGGTGGCAGGCTGCGGCCAAACGAACAAATCCAATTGCTTAATTACATCCTTGGCAGACATAAAGTGATCATGCGCCAGTGCTCCATCCATCAGTGCGCGCTCAAGTGAGCCCGTTACGTCGAATGTTTTGTCAAGTTTGCGAATGTCTTCCACTGTTTGCTTGTCAATACTCTGGTGGTCGGTGAAGCTGAAATCTCCCGATTCGAAGAGAACAAGAAATTCGATAATGGAAACCGAGCCACCAAACTTACCCAGCCTTGCTTTGGTCGGACGCCCGTTATCGAGATAGCACCAGAACTGCTTTCCGTCAGGATGTGTGACAGTGAGAATGCCGCTCTTGCGACTGATCGATAGCGACTGCAGCAATGCCGCAGGGTCAAATACATCAAGGGAGCCTCCCAAGTTCGCCGCCAACTTTGCGGAGCGAAAGGCTTTGGGAACCTGGGAAATATGGGCAATCTTGTTGCGCTCCGATTGCCCCCTTGCATACGAAAGAGCAGTTTCGATATTGACAAGAATCTCTTCCGGATTTCTGGTATCTTCCGGAAACGAACTAATACCAATGGCGGTTGGCCATTTAGCAAGACCGCATGGCCACTCTGATTGGTCAACGACCTGACGTAAGCGCTGGGCAAAAATTGTCGCTTTCTTGGAATCGACGGAATGAAGAATTATGAGGAACTGCGAGCCCTGATAACGAATGAGATAATCGCCCCAGCCGCCCATAGTCTCGTTTCGGCGCTGCTGCAACAGTTTCTCGACGCGTCGTCCCAGTTCTGCAATCATGGCATCGCCGGCGGGGCGCCCGAACTTTTCGTTAATCGAAATCACATCGTGTCCTTCTATTAAGAAGAAGGAAAAGTATCGCTCGGAGATCGGCAGATCACCATGTTCCAAAAGCTGAGGAAGCAAGTGCGAAAGATAGGTCTTGTTGCGATATCCGGTTAACTGGTCTGTACGTGCGGCCTCAATGTGCTCTTCGTAAACGGCGATGTGGAATAAAGTCTTGGCAGTGATCGAGGATGCGCGATTCAGCACGCGAGTAATGTGCTCGAGCGACTGCGGTTGACCTCTGAAAAATATCACCAGTGTTGCCAGTCGCCGCTGCAAATGTGTTACTGGACATAAAATTACTTGCCGTGCCGCCATCAATTCACAGATTTCGCGGAACTGAGCCTCACGCACCTGAGAAGCTTCAACGACTGTACACTCCAGTTCGCTGTCGACTTCCGGCATGGCACGCATAACCGACAAGCCTTTGTAGACTTCCACAGGATTACTGCTAAAGCCTATGTGAGCAAGCAAAATATTCTCTTGTTTTCCAGTGGCACTAAAGAAAAGCGCAAATTCAACGGAATTGGGAAATTCTGCATTCAACCCGCGAAGCAAGGTTTCGGCGATATCGCGTGCATTGGTTTTCGAATCGATTTCAGAGGTGAGCTTGTCAAGAAACTGATTCTCCGCTTCTTTGAGAAAGAGAACCGTCTTTTCCTTCTTCGCTTCCTGCATATCTTTCTCATATAGCAGGTTGAGACTCCGCAAGGAGTTCTCACGCTCTTTCAAGGAAGCGGCTTTATCGTCAAGTACCTTGTCTTTGCTCTCAATCATCTTTTTGAGCGTCTGAATTTCAGTGACCGCAGTAGTGGTTTGCGGCGACTTTGCA
>JAKFUT010000097.1 GCA_021732565.1 Candidatus Obscuribacterales bacterium | reverse complement strand
CAACTTCCGCCCCAACCAACACCGGCGTTGAGAAAGGATGTACCAATTCTTTTGTCCAATCCAATACCGAGGGTTACCTCGCGAATATCTGCGCCAACCTTTTCGCAAATTCCGCCCATTTCATTGGCAAAACTAATTTTCATCGCCAGGAACGCGTTAGCTGAGTACTTAATCATCTCAGCCGACGCTACATCGGTACACACGAAAGGCACTCCGTGAAAGTCGGAAGGACGAGGAGCGACTGCAGGTGGAGTGAAGGTTTGATCAATAAGAGGCAAGTAAAGTTCTCTCATGCGATCAATCGCCGCAGCATCGGTTGAGCCGACCACAATTCTATCTGGATAAAATGTGTCGTGCAGGGCACTGCCTTCTCTAAGAAACTCAGGATTGCTCACCACGGAAAATTGGGGAGTGTCGGTGCGCACGCTGCTTCTGGCAGGCACCGTTTGCACGGCGGATTGCTTGCCCTGGTTTACAAGCATCTCAACCCAGTTTCCCGATCCCACCGGAACAGTCGACTTATTGACGACCAGGCGCCGCCGGCTGGAGTCAAGAGAACTGCCAATGGACTTTGCAACGGAGACCACGGCAGACATGTCGGGTTCACCTGATGGCAGCGAGGGCGTGCCCACTGCAATGAAAATTATTTCGGAATCTCGCACCGCGTCGGCAATACTTTCAGTGAAACTGAGAAAATCCCCGTTGCCGTACTGCGCAAGAAGGTCAGCCACTCCCGGTTCATAAAAGGGCACAATGCCTTCTTTTAGCTTTGCCACCTTGTTCTTGTCAGCTTCAACGACAATAACCCGATGGCCCAAATGAGCCAGGCTGCAGCTAGTGACCAATCCCACATAGCCGGCTCCAATTACGCAGATATCCATTTGGCCGCCCTGTATTTTCCGCTACGCAGCCATCAATATAACAATAAGCTCGCCTAAATGTCAGATACATCAAGCATGTGTTAGCCTCATTGTAATGGGTTCCAATATTGATGAATTTATTCGAACGATAGAACGGCTGCGGGCACCAGGCGGCTGTCCGTGGGACAGGGAGCAAGATCATCGCAGTCTTGCCCGTTTTCTGCTGGAAGAGTCATATGAAGTAGTCGAGGCCATACACGCGGGAGTGCCTGCCAAGCTACGGGAAGAGTTGGGAGACCTGTTGCTGCAGATAGTTCTCCATGCTCAAATAGCCACTGAAAATGGTCAATACAACATGGAAGACATTGCCGAGGGCATAAACGCGAAGATGATCTCGCGCCATCCTCATGTCTTCAGCGATAGCAAAGCCTCAACCTCGAGCGAAGTCTTGACTCAGTGGGAGGAGCTTAAACAGAAGGAAGCGAAAGAGAACGGTACCGAAGAACAGTCGATTATCGACACCGTGCCGAAAACGTTGCCCGCCCTGCTGAAGGCGCTGAAGGTCTCAGAAAAAGCGGTGGGACAAGGCTTTGAGTGGAGGGACTTCGAGGAACTCTGGCAAAAAGTCGAAAGTGAGATGGAAGAGCTGAAGGAAGCCGTCGCATCAAGTGATATTAATGAGATCGAACTGGAGCTGGGTGATGTCTTGTTCACCCTGGTCAATGTGGCGCGTTGGAACAAGCTAAATCCGGAAGAATCCTTGCTACGCGCTATTGACAAGTTTCGCCACAGATACCGGACGATGGAACAGCTATCAGAGCGCCCCCTGAAGGAACTGACGAAAGACGAATTAGCGACAATGTGGGTGCGGGCTAAGGCGCAACTGGCCGGGCACTAGCCGTTGGAAACAACCAGAAAAAATTTCACAGACACTTCACGTACGGAAGATAAGGTAGGAATACGAGGCACCGATACATGCAGACACGGGCCGTTTGCAATGTGAACCGGTAAGCCAGTCCTGACTCTTCAGAGTTCGGGGGGACCTGGTCTTCCGTCGCAGAACGGGAAGACAGGCGAGGCATCGACCCTCCTGGTCGGTGCAG
Organism: Candidatus Obscuribacterales bacterium; assembly: GCA_021732565.1. Classification (GTDB taxonomy): domain Bacteria; phylum Cyanobacteriota; class Vampirovibrionia; order Obscuribacterales; family Obscuribacteraceae; genus JAKFUT01. The sequence goes on along the minus strand of JAKFUT010000097.1, from coordinate 18,180 downwards.
GACTCGTTAGCGGAACGAGAAATTTAAGCTGAGAATACTGTACTCAAAACTCAGCGCAAAAGATTGCCGGTCTTGTGGGTTTTGGGCCCTGAGAAGACCGGCAATCTTCCTTTTTAAAAAATTTTATCTGCAGTGTTTTCGGAACATCTGTCTGAAAGTCGCCCCCCGATTGAGTTTAAAAATAACTACCAACCAGACCGTTCTGATAGCGGGGTTTGCACACCGTCCAATTGAGGAATATTCTTTCTGTCGGGGTAGGGGTGTCACAGCCAGTTATGTCAGCGAGTTCTTCGTTGATACTGCGGGTGTGCAGGTGGCGTTGTAGGCAGTTCGATGAGTAGGAGGCGCGGATCGCGTTCGATACATGGACTCAGACGAAGACATCCGGCAATTAATGGCGGAAGCGAGACTCAATATCGGCGAAGGGAAGCTAACCAAAGCTGAGCGTCTCATCAAGAGGGCAATTGCTCTCTACTCAAAGGACCCTGACGGCCAGTTGCAGTCAGCCGAGTTTATCGACATGGTTCTTGAACTGGCCGCTCTGCACCAGGCTCGGGAAAAGATTGACAAAGCCGAGCCGCTTTACGTCCAGGCTCTGAATCTTATGGAGCAAGCAGACGATTGTCCGCGCAATCGCCTTTGTGCCACCATGAACAGACTGGCGATGATGCATTTGGACGCCAATAAACCGGCACAAGCCAGAGATCTACTTGATCGAGCCTTGCTGATTGCCGAAGAATGGCTGGAGCGGGTCGATTCAGAGACAATGGCAATAATGAAAAATTTGGCGCGCGTACATTACAAGTTAGGCGCCAAACCAAAAGCCAAGAACATTGCTGAAAGACTGCTGAAGAGTCAAGAAGCAGTATTCGGAGCAAGACACGGAGAAGTTGCAGAAACACTGGAACTTCTTGCCACAATAAATCAATCTGCGCGACGATTTGATTTTTCCGAAAGCCAGTACCGAAAAGCCTTGTCAATTAAGGAAGGACTACACGGTTCTCAGCACGAGGATGTAGCACGTCTATTGCGCAAACTAGCTTCTCTGCATTATGACAAACACGATCACACTCTGGCCAAACCGCTGCTGAAAAAGTCTCTGGCCATTCGCAAAACCACGACAAACCTTCAAGACGACGAATTGGGCTGCATCTTTCAGCAGCTGGCCGATGTATATTACGCAGAATGTAATTATGTGCCCGCCGAATTGTATTTCAAGAAAGCGCTCAACTTGCGTAAGAAACTAATGGGAGAACATTCGCTGGAAGTGGCCGACACCCTATGCGGATTGGGCAAGCTACTGTGCGTGACAAAGAAGTATGATCGCGCAGAGGCTCATTTAAATTTGGCTCTCGAAATTCAAATCGACATGCTCGGCCCGTACAACAAAGAAGTTGCGGCAACCCTGTCCAAGCTCGCCGGTGTTTATATGGCACAGGGAAGATTCAGCGAAGCAAACCTGATGAACGATCAGGCAATGGCGTGTCAGGTTCAGCACATGCAATTGAATGTGGACGATAATGATCCATACGATCGAGCCGTGGTCTATCATAGTCAGGGTGCTTACAAAGAAGCAGAAGAGTACTATAACAAAGCCCTGGCGAAGGTGGAACGCAGCCTGGGTACAGATCATTTCCATCTTGCCGAAATTCTCACAAAATTGGCAGAACTAAATCGCTCTCTGGAAAAATTCGACAAGGCAGAGTCATTGCTTTTGCAAGCGCTGAAAATCTTCGAACGAATGAATCATCGCGCGGTGCTCACAGTTTATGCAACTCTTGCCGACTTGTACCAGTACGAAGAACGGTATGACGAAGCAGAGTTCCTGCTAAAGCAGGCTCTCTCAGTAATGGAGAACGCGGCTGCAGTACGCCAGAGCGACCAAATCGCCATTATGGGCGGATACGAGCGACTCCTCGCGGCCACTGGGCGGAAACCCGAAGCAGAGCGTATGCGCACCAAACTCAAGACCATCTTGAAGCGCAGCCGGCTCAATCAAAGTGTCACTCGAAAGAAGGCTGATACTCGCTAAGATCTAAAACAGCGCGCTTGTGCTCGAAGCTAGCCCTGCCTGAGAGCGAGGACAGCGACCTACGCCCGGCCAATCGCGTGGGCGGTAACGCGGTTCGGAAGATGGAAACTGAAAGCGGGAGGATCATGGAGTAACGTTGACGAGCGTAAGCTTAACGACGGAAGAATTGTTCGCACACAAAATTACAATTTCCCGGTTGACGCAGACGTGCTCGTGATTAATGCAGATCGGCAGGAATTGCCTGCACTTGACGATAATGGCACAGGCGGTCACCAGTGGTAGCATCACAGAAGCAACGGCTAAATACAGCTTCTCAGCAGCACCAAGTTACATTCTAAACTTGCGCAAGTTCCGCTGCAGGGGAATTCATTTGCCAGCTCGCATGGAATCTACTTGCAAATTCGAAGGCAGAACTGCTGCATTTCCCCGAGCTGCCTCAATGCGCGCGACAATTTCAAAGGAGCAAACGGTTCATCAGAATACCTTGTTCTTAGAAGTTTTTCCCAACGCGCAACATCGTGTTGATGAAAGAATAAAATCGATTTACCTCTAGACCGTTTATTGGTGTTGACGCTGTTGCTATTTGCTTGTAAGACCTTTAGAGATGGCGGCATTGCGGCATGAATAACCATAACGCCGTCACACGGATGCACTATATATGGTGACAAGCCCATGGTAGTGATAAGCACGGTTCGCTCGGCATTCTTTTGGAATTCTTTCTTGCTGAGCATGCGATAGCGGTGGGACATTCCACTATGGAATCTACCGGGAATATAGCCGGCACAGCGAATCTCACGAGCTAATTCCTCGACATCGTCGTCCGAAATGCAGAAGATTACAGTAGGAGTTCGACTCAATACTTGAAGGAGTTCTCTAAACGGGTGTTGCCGCCGCATTAGAGTAAGGGTGGAGAATAAGTTTGTGGTATCAATGCAGTCTTCTACCTGAAATGTTCCATGACCAACCGGTTGAGTTATGGGAGCTATTCGTTTGTCGGAGTCAAATTTTTTGTCTGTCGAAAGGTGATTGCCGTCCAGTTCAAGTGGAACCAACAACCATTTTCCATATTCGATGGAAGCATCGGTAGAGGGCAAGGGTTCCGAGCCTGCCTTTGAAATGTAATCGGCGAAATTCTGGCGATAGACAGTGTTCGTGTCTCCGGAGCCTTGGTAGCCGGAGCCTTTGCGTGATGAGTGATTGGTACACTGTCCCTCGCCAATGAACGTGCACTGATCGCAGAAGTGGTTCTGCTGCCAGCGCCTGCTGTACCTGCTACTATTATTGGGGCTGTCTGAGTTGCCACTATTAGGGTAAAACGGCATGAAGTAACGCCTCCAGGACGCGATTTGACTGATCAATAAACGCAGCTCAAGCCAGTCCGTGATTACGGACCGAATTCAGGTATGAACCCCGCGCTTTACTCGCGGTACGTGAATTGCTCGTTGTGCGCCGATAATAGTCTTTTCTTGATAAAGCGCGCTAGATCGGTTTGTCCCGGGCGCTTGCGTACCATTACGCTATTTTGTTATGCAGCGAAGTTAGCGCTATGTTACATGTGCAGGAGGGCGATGATAAATTAGCGAAACTCAGCTGGCACCATAAGCGACGCGCAGGGTAGAGAATCTCGCTCACCGCCTTGTCCGTCTCTTTATCCGGGCACCACTTACAAGCTTGGCAGTTCCATAGGACTATGGATGTTTTGGCAAAGACGGGTACTTAATCATTCTTGGCATAAGCGGATACCGAAACACATAGTCGGAATTCATGGCAACCATGCACATACCGACCACCGGCAGAATACTTATCAGCACAATTAACGGTAGCAGCGGGAAAAGCAAAAACAAGCCCAACCCGAAGGTGCACATTATGCCCGCCACTATAATCGCTGAGGCTATGGTTCCGATAAGTCCGTAATTGAGGGCTTCACAGGCATTTGCCTTGACCACCTCATCTTCACTAATGAGCAGCAGAACAATCGGCACGCCAACCCACACAACCGACCAGCTAAATAAAGCCGAACCGTGAACCATCATGGACAAAAGCTTTCTATTGTTCAAAGCCGTGGACATTAATGCCCCTCCAAACCACCATAAACATATTGGCATACAAATATTGCAAACTCATAGCAGGCAAAACGTGTGAGGCTCGAACCACTAGCCAGTGGAAGGTTTTAACAACGATAACGGGTTTCGAATTAATCAATAACTGTGTATTGCCGCCTGTTAAAATCATCATTCAGCATGCGGGAGCTTCAGGAAATGCAGTTACAGTTAGTTATACTGAGGGCGGTTGTTCAACATCCAGGCCAATTTAAGTCATTTGAACGTGGCGGTCATTTTCATATTGATCAGTTTAAATACACTCCCGCAAAGCTCCTTTGGACAGTCATTGCAGCATTTACTGTCCTATCAGTAACCTGTCCTTGCATCCTTGCGGCCAATCCGGCAACAAAAGCTCCCGGGTCACCGAATAAATCACCAGCCGCCAACAGTAAGGGTTCGGCCGCGGGAGCTTCGACCGACACCTGGCGTAAAACAGTTAGAGATAACATTTCGCTGGCCGATGAGAAAGTGAAGGTTGGAGAGGTTGGAACGGCTCGACACCTCATTGACCAGGCAATCACAACTGTCAAAGAGCAGGGCTCGGAGGAGGACCGGCTAATGGCAGACTGCCTGATCACTGAAGGACGTATTCAGATTCAGGAAGGAAACAAAGGCTTGGCAGAAGACTCTCTAAAACAAGCTCTGGACATAAGACGAAAGATCCTGAAGCCCGGTGATAAACAGGTCTGCGACCTGATCGAAGAATACGCGGTGTTATTAGATAATATGGGAAGGAAAGCCGAGGCGGAAAAGTTGCGCGAAGAGGTCGCCGTGGAACGGGCGAAAGAGCGAGTTGCCGGCGCCACAACAGCCTCGAGCGGAACGACTACAAATATTTGTGATAAAGCAATTGAGTTAGCTCGGCAGGCTACAACAGCAGGCGACCGCGAAGGCGCATTTGCTCAATGGAAACTTGCGCTGGCCGCAGCGGAGAAACAGAGCATCAACGATCCGCGAATCGGCTATTGTTTGCTCAAGCTATCCGATGAGTATCTGCAAAAGAAAGATTACTCACAAAGCGAACAAAGTCTGAAGAGAGCAATCGAAGTACTAAAAGGCGGATCGCACGAAACGAGCAACTGCACCGCGATGGCGCTAAGACGTCTTGCCTATCTGGAGTTTATGAACAAAAATATGCAGCGAGCTTCTGATCTCTATTCGAAAGCGCTCGAAATGGAAAATAGAGTAAATGCCGACCCGCGAATCATAGCGACTACAGTGCAACAGGTTGCCTCAATATCTATGGTCTCAAAGGACTTCTCGCGTGTCGAGCAAGCTTGCAAGCAATTGCAAGAACTATCCAGCCAATTAACCGGCGCATCAAAGACTTATGCAAGAATAACCGCCACAAGCTTGCTCGGCGCTATTTACATGCAAACTGGTCGCAGCCGCGAGGGGATGGATCTTCTGAAACAAATTTCCAATATGCAACCGGCCAATGCCACCGAATACGGTAAACAACTCAGCGCAGATATAATCGACGCAGAAAGGCTTACAGACGATCGCATGTACAAGGAACTGCAGAAAAAATGAATGAAGAACAGCACGTGTCATGCAAAATGAGATCGTACCGACAAGCGCCCGACTTATTTTATAAATAAGGAAAGATTGCAAATAGGTTCTGCGGAGACATCGCTTGATCAAAAGGCAAAGGCTGTAAAATCGTACTTTTCATTGTGCGTAAGTCCGCAGAGACAAGCCAAACCATAGGCAACGTGTGTGCAATTGATGGTGCAGACGAAGGTCGCAAGCCCGAGACATCGATCCTAGCCCATGTTGCCGAATTGAAGCCGGAAACCAAAGGGGTGAACAGTCTGTTCTTATCTATGTGGGCAGTCCAAGTACTCCCAGTCCCAGCTCCAGAGATCTCCTGCGAGGTTATCAAGTTGGCAAAAGTGACCGATTTGCAAAATGCGAATCACTGTCGTGCGGCTAGAATACAAATTGGCGCATTGAACAGTGTGTAATGGTATCAACAGTTGTGTGCGAATTTTGTTTCGCAACCCTTCCGTGACAAATTCACCTTACATCGGAATGAGCCTAGTTGCCGAAACGGGCATAGGCTGGAGGAATCAATTTAAATTGAGAAATTTCACTGCAACCTACCAGAAGCACTCCGGCTACAGTGGCCCTATTTACGACTCGCAGGAGAAATTCTTTTCGACTGATGCCTTTCACGCATGAACTAGATTCGGCATTGTGGGATACAGGCGTCGGTTCTTGCTCTTCGCCGTTTTCATTCATCAAAGATTATTCCAGACGCGGTAGGAAGTGCTATCTTAGTTAGTGTTCCCGCAAAATCATAATGTCAACCATGAATCTATCCAGCCGCGTTCGGCGTTGCAACGAAGTTAAGACGACACTTTTACCCGACGGTTACATCGCGCTGGTTCATCGGGAATCAAATCTATCGATGATCATTCCCCCGATGGCTGCATTGGCGTGGGAATTTTGTGATGGAGAAATGTTGATTGAATTAATAGTTGAGGAGATTCTCAATCTGGTGGAAGTTGAAAATCGTGAATCCTTAGAGGCGGAGGTCTTGCAATTATTCAACGAATTAGCCAGAGATGAATTCCTGAAAGTACTTGAATAGGCCAATCAGCATGAACCATCTCATGTCTGCGAAACAGGTCCTTCCAGAAGCGCAGATTTTACTTGCCTGTGCTAATCCATGGGTTCTCGGAGCTGAGTCCCCTTTGTCCCACGCATTAGCACAGGAGTCCGTTAACTGGGACCTGCTGCTTAGAGCAGCAGAACTGCACAAACTAAAGTGGCTATTGTATTGGAAGATAAGTGGAAACAAAGCAGACAAAGACAAGGTTCCGAAGGAATTGCTTATGGGGCTGCGATCTGAATATGCGCAGGCAGCCCACCGCATGGAACAGCTTCAGAAGGCTTTGAGTGAAGTGATGGAAGCTTTTGTAGCTCACGACATACCGGTATTACCATGGAAAGGACCGTCGCTGGCACAAATCTATCCAGAGCCAGCTTTGAGACCTTGCTACGACTTGGACCTCATTGTGCCGAAAGAAGCATGGTGCAAGGCTCAGCGAATCTTGAAGGAGTTAAATTATTCACCGGGGCAACCGGAGGGCTACCCGCCAATCACCGATAAGTTTCTTCAGTCGCCGCAGTTTCTCAAACTATGCATTGAGCATTATTTTGTCCACGAGAAAACTGAGTTCGTAGTTGATCTTCATTGGGCACCGTTTGACCCCTCTTTTGTGCAAATTCCCTGGAAGATGCTGGAGGAGCATTCGCGGAACGACCGAACTACCGTTTCGATAGCACCAGAGTTGATGATCAGCATACTTGCTGCTCATGCATGTAAACACTGCTGGTCCAAGTTTATTTGGGTTGCCGACATTGCAGGACTGATCATGCAAGGCGGGTTGGATTGGGAGAAAACGCTTCACATAGCTCATAAACTCGGTAGCGAAAATATGCTTCTTCTTGGTATAGCGCTGGCAACTAACATACCCGGGGTCGTTGTACCCTCAGTGGTGGCAAAACAGCTTTCTTGTAATGTCAAAGTTAAGGCTTACACTGATGAGCTGATGAGTCGTTTTTTCACTAACCCTGCCGCAAGGTCATACAGATCGTTAAAGACATGGCTCTTTCATGCAAACTTAAAACGCACTCGGCTACATACCTTGGGCTATGCAGTTTCACTCGTCATGACTCCCGCCCTTTCTGATTGGGCTTCTGCTCCAGGCTTAGTAGACTGCTATCCCGCCTTTTATCTAATACGCCCCGCTATATTAATCAAGTGTTTGCCAGCCGTTGTCTGGCGATTCATTTCAGGCGGGTATAACCGTGATCTTACACACAAGTCGGACGATCCCTCGGAGAGCCAGAATGCCGGATGTCCATAATCTAAAACCGCCTGGTCATCGAATTACGTTGGGAATGAAAACTTTTCGCCTTGTCAGCCAGCAGCAGCACCTCTTGAGCGAGACGTGTGCCGTCTACAGCGCAAATGCAGTTTCGCCTGCATTCGACGAAATCGTTATCAATTTGGATGAACCGTGCAAGATCAGCCGCGGACATTTTGACTCCTTACCAGCCGCCACAGATCTGTCCTCCTCAATTCAACGGGTGAATGATCACGTAAAGATGTCGCATGGCAGCTTATTGCATTTGCATGCCTCCTCTCTAGTTGATCCAAGCAATCACACGAGAACAATCATGATCGTGGGCAATTCCTTTGCCGGGAAAACAACCCTGTCGCTAGCAGCGGCTGTCTCTCGATGGCGATTGATCGCTGAAGATTTAAATTTCCTTGACGCCGACGGTTCGCTGGTCCCCCTTCCTCTGCCTGTTTCCCTACGATCTGGCACCAGAGACTTAGTGTTGCACAGCACTGGCATCGACCCTCTGCCAATCATTGCGGATCGATGGGTAGTTCGTCCGGATTTGTATCACAAACAACCAGCACCTGCCATTTTTTCAGTAGCCATCCTGCTAGACAAACTGGACATCAACGATCCAGGTCCGCTCGAAATATTGCGCGTTTCACCTCACAAGTTTTTGCGAAGTATATTGTCGCTCTCAAACGCCTTGCTGATAAAAGACGGCACAGACCGCCTTTTCAATGCAATCGAAAGTTGCACCTGCATGTTTTTTCGTGAAGGCTCATTGGAACAACGGTTGGAAGCCCTGAATAGTTAATGGGATTAACCGATGGAACATAGCACTTCCGCATTACTCATAGAAACAGAATCGTTTTCTGGATTGCTGACACTGGTTGAACAATCACAAACGGTTGTACTGTTTTGTCACGGATGGAAAAGTAGCATCGAAAGCCCGAGAAACATGTTGCTTGCTAAAGAACTGCACAAGCGCAAAATATCAACGCTTCAAATCATTCAGAGTCCGGCGAGCTCGCACAACATTAACGAACTCGCAATCACGGTGACATCCGCAACAAGCTGGTTATCCGGCGCACCATATACCGGCAATATGCGCATAGGTTACATGGGAGCTAGCGCAGGTGCAGCAGCGATTGTCCGTGCATGCGGGCTCATTACGGGAAAAATTTTCGCGATTGCATGCCGAAGCGGAAGGCTTGACATGTGCACGGAAGGCATTGCATTGGTGGATGCACCGACCCTGCTCATTGTAGGTGACGCAGACTCGGCAATCAAAGAGATAAATCTAAGGGCTCAAAGAGAATTCAAATGCTACAGCAAGATTGAGAGTATTCCGCTGGCTACTCATCTGTTTGCCGAATCTGGAACGCTTGAGCTCGCAACCGAACTTGCGGCTAACTGGTTTGAGTACTACGCTCGACCTGATCTGCCAACCGCGCAGAAGTCCAAAAGATCCTTTCAAAATCGACAGCAGGCAGGACTGTTACTGGCCGCGAAGATTGCAGAATTATCGTTTAGTAAAAGCCTTTCAATAGTCGCCTTACCGCGCGGAGGGGTTCCCGTAGCTCATCCAATTGCATCGCAACTGAGAAAGCCCCTGGAAATACTCTTGGTGCGAAGACTGGGAATCCCCGGTTGCGAGGAACAGGCTATGGGAGCAGTAGCCATCGGAGGCGCCGTTGTAAAAGATTCCGCTGTCATAGTTAAGCTTGCGGATTCTCTATTTGACCGCATTGTGAAACAAGAACAAAGAGAACTAGAAAAGATGGAGAAAACATATGGACGAACGGCGTTTAACGTGCACAATTGCGAAGTAATTCTAGTCGATGACGGTATCGCCAGCGGTTCCACCGCATCATGCGCCATCGAAGTTCTAAAGGCCGCGGGGGCAAAAAAAATACATTTGGCCACGCCGGTTATTTCACCGCAGGCCCGCGATACTCTTAAAACCGAAGTCGATACCATGACGGTATTGGAGGAACCTGCTGCATTTACTGCGGTATCACTCTACTACGACGACTTCGCCGCGCCAACCGAACAAACAGTTGTGGAATTGCTGCAGAAGACAACACAAGAACATGAGCAAGAGAGGGAAGAGTCGCTTCAGAATGTGGAAGGTCGGGATGAGAACTGACTTCAAGAACAGGATTAGAGACGATATGGCGCTCATTCCAACAGCCGGATAATGCTTTCGGATTGTAGCGAAAACTACCGAATTAAAGTGCCCGGGGCGATTCCATACGGCACGCCGCAAGTCAATAGACTCCTGCCAGCCGTCTCACAATAACAAAGAAGATCCCACTGCGACCGTTTGGTCGTTTTCGATCCTATTGTCGTTACTGAGAGGGTAGATTTTATAACGGTTTTGCAGACTGATGTGATCGTATTGTGCGTGATCTGATCAGTATTCCCGGTAGTCTGCCACAAAATACTCCGATTGCCGACCGATCATCTGACGAGTCTCACTCTTTGCGGCTGAAACGTTTGAACGGGAGCACCGTTCCTGTTTGATTGCGTGCATCTCTTACAGTAGCCTTCTCCGCGTGCTGCAGCAAATCCGGTGTCGCCTCGTAAAACTCGGCAGCAGCCTCCATTGCCGCCAATAAATCACCACCCGTCATGTGGATGCATGCCAGATATAGCGCGGCTCTGAGTCTCGTGGGATCAACGAGCATATCTTCAGATTCAGAAACAACCTGGTTGCCAACTCGGGCTTTTACGGCTTTGCCAAGCCCTTCGATAGCGCTTTTTATCTGTCTGCTTGAGGTTATCTTCATAGATTCCACTCCCATTTACGAAGGCAATAACATCGAGCTTACGAGAATTTTCTAGAATAGTCCTGAAAATCGGCAATAAAATTTGGGTGAATCAAGAAAAACTTACCGCCCGGAGTTAGTTCAGTAATTGAATCAAATAGCGCGAAAGGACGATAACTTGTAGATGAGATCTTGTCCTTTTTCCAAATCGTAGAGGATTGTGAGCGATTCTCCTTCACTTAACTGGTACCACTTTTCTCCAGTGACCCAAATCGACTTCCGGCTCACGCCAACAACGTAGCCCCCATTTAAAATAGGATATTCATAAGCGACCCAGTATCGAACGAACGAATTGCCTTCGCTATCAATTTCCGTTTTGAATCCCTTACCCGTAATGCGTCCCCTGACGGCAATTCCGGTTTTTATAATGTGCTTTTCCACGGGTTGATTCAACTGCGTCACGTTCCAGCACAATATAGAAACAGAGATCCACAATGCGATCAAAAAACTGTCGTGAAGAACGAACGCAAAAGCTAAAGCAAACAGGATTGCCACCACAATCGATAGTTTTTGCGACAGATGGACTGAGCTGCGAATTCGCCGTTTTGAAGCGTTCAAGGGCGTTTCAAGTTCTCCCGCAAATCGTTTATCAGTGAAACTATCCCAAAACGGCTCCCCGCCTTTGGCATCGTCGACAACGAGATTCAATTCCTGCCCCCTGTAGATGTCGTCCCAGAGATGCTTTGCGATCGAAATTGAGTCGTGTCGAACCCTTGCAGATCTACCGGTACTATTCACCGAATATTTACAGTAGATCCAATAGTGTTGCCGACAGTTCCCCTCCTTGTCAGGCTTGTTATAAGTACCCTTCTCAATAACTCGCCCTTTCACCGTCACTTTGTGATTGACAGGTATTGCAGTACCCGTTCGGCCACTGTTCGATAATTGATCGCCCGCATGCGCTAATTGATCGACTACAGGCGATTTTCGAGCAGACCTTTCCAGAAACTTGTCCCACCATGTTTCCACATCAAGTTCGTCTTTCTTCTTTTGTGCCTCCAACTTCACCGGTGGTGTCAGCTCCACCAAGGAAAAAGCGTTGTGCTTCCATCTCATCAGCAGCGATGGGGGCGCCGGAAGCGGGACATGCGTTAAAGGTGAAAACTCAAGAAGGCTTTGAAGCGTTTTCACATGAGAAGAGATAGGATAACCAAGGCTGGACAACTGTCGAAAAACCTGCGACTGGCCTGCGTTGTCAAAATCGCCCCGCCGAAGCAACAAACAATCGTCGCCTCCCCCCAACTGCTTGTAGATAGAAGACTCCAGCACAACTGCGCAAAGAGATGAGTAAATTACCCATGCAGCAAAATTGTCGAGCTCCGGCCCGAAGTGCTCGGCAGTTCTAGCGGGGTGCTGATAGTTGCGATGCCCTAACTCATTAGAGCGCCAGCCTTTCATAGCAGGAACAAACATTCCGTCGTAATCAACCAATCGCAACTGCCCGTCAGGGAGGACGAGAATATTGCCATGCTGAAGGTCGCCATGCGCAATACCAGCAGTTCTTAGATCGCTGCACATTGTCGCAAAACGACGAACCAAATACTCCATTTTTTTCGATGGTTAGAGTGACGAGTAACATATTTGTCCAGTGTTTCACCAGCAACCCAGTCCATTTTCACAATCGGAAACCAGGAACCACCAATTCGAATGCCCCGTTCCTGGTATTCGAACTTAACCGTGTACGGCAAGTCATCGCTAGCGATATATTGTGAGATGTGCGCGTAGCGCTCTTTCTGATCTTGAATTCCGCGAAAGAAACAACGCACGGCGTAACTGCACTCGCCGCACTCTACCCTGTAAACACTCGCGAACGCTCCAGAGGTCGGGCGAGGAAAACCCAAGGCATCAGTTTCCGGAACGCATCGACGTAATTCTGGATCATTGAATGAGAAATCCGGATTCTGCAGCGCTTCATTGTAATCCTGCGGAGATGGCCAGGATCGTTCGCGCTGTTGTTGATGTGTTTTCTTTGCCATGCTTCCATTGGAATTATTCCCCGTCGGTGTAGGTCCTACAGGCTGGTCAAAAGAAATTGGAGCAAAAGGCATACTGGAACAGACGCCATTCTCTTGCCCCCGACACTCACGCAACACCGTGCCCCTGCACGGAATTCCGCGAACAATCTTCAGTCCGAGTTAACCAAGAATACAAAAGGATTCTAAACGAACAGCGGGTTACCAAGAAGATGCGGTATATTCGCCACAAGGATAGGGAGACGCAAAATTTCATGGCCACCAAAATTACTAGAGCGAAGATTGTACTGGCGAGTTTGGGGTTGGTTATAGCCGGCGGGAGCACATCAGTGGCCGCTCGAGTTAATTCAGATCCATTTGAAAACGAGCAAATAGCGAGAAATCTTGCGGGGCTGCCCACGAAATTGCCCGCCGGATGGCGCAGAAATGCCTGCTCCGACGTATCAGGCGAGCAAGTATTCATTTTGACCCATCCCACGGGTGAACAAGTTTGCTTCCTGCGCGGTGATGCAAAGGGACAGGTGGCTCAAGTACTACTTCACTCGACAATGGCTGAAGTTGAAATGACACCGTTCAAGACCGGCGTTCGCAAAGTAGGCGGGCTCGACATGGTATTTGCCAAAGGCGAAGGACTGTGGACACCGGATGCACCAGCGAAGGTGCAGCAGATGCAAGGAATAATATTGCTTCCAGTGAACGACAAGTACATTCATGTGGCATCCACGAATAGCCGGCGTCAGGACCTTGCCCTGAGGTCAACTGAAACGCTGCTAAATTCCATCAAACACATTCCCGTTTAGAATTGCTATGTGCATTCCGCTTCCTCAGCGAAATGCCACTGGCAATCGAAACCTACTCAACTGTGGTAGATTCAACCAAACAACGGGCTGATTCATATCAGACTGGCAAGATAATGGATGTTTGATGAAACCCGAGGTTTTGACCACGGAATTCACAAATTCACCGTCGCCAGAAGGTGTTTTCAATATCGATGCAAACGGATATCTCAAAAGATATAAAGGTGCAGAGCATGGCTAATCAGACAGTCGGCGCGGCCGAAGGAAAAACGGAAACCGGACTTTTCTGGCGCAAGACATTTACCGAGACTTCCAAAGACACACTTGTACTGGTAATGGGCTATGGAGGCAGCCTTCGAATATGGCCAGCCACCTTTGTTGAGAAACTTGCGCAGAAATATGTCGTTATCACCTACGACAATCGCGGAACAGGACTCAGTTTCATTCCCGCAGATCCCACCGAATACACCACTGAAATCATGGCCGGCGATTTAGATCAAGTGGTTAGTCACTTAAATTGCGGCCGCTTTCATCTGTTTGGCTACAGCATGGGTGGATGCATCGCACTGGACTACGCACACCGGTACCAGGAAAAAGTGCAATCTTTGTTTCTGTTATCGAGCACTGCCGGCGGTGAACTTTACGCCAAGCCTCAGTCGGAAATTTCTGCTGCACTGGCCAACCCCAAAGGCACGACGCTCTGGGAAATATATATGTCAACCTTCGAATTGATGTATTCGCCTGCCCACCTTCAACGTTGTGAAGGCGCTATTCGAGCAATATACGAGAACTCACGAGAACTGCCCACCTCAACAATCGCGTTGCGTGGACACTCTTATGCCTTTAAGAACTTCAATGGCAGCAATTATCTTGCCGATCTAAGAATGCCAACAGCTATTCTGAGCGGAACAGAAGACAGACTAATGCCTTCGCAGAATTCGGTAAATCTCGTTAATGCTCTTCCCAATGCTAGATTGATTTTGATTCCAGACTGCGAACATGCTGCACATATACAAGAAGAGTCGTTGGTAATCTCAGAAATCGAAAAACATTGCGTGTAACCGACGTCGAGCTGGACTGTGAGTGCTTCGTGAGAGATGGATCATTCGACAACCGGGTGTTTGGTTGCGCTTGATGCAACGATCCTATGAGCGTTGGCCAGCGGATTCCCAGACATAGATTCTGTTAGGATCGCAATGAAGCCGACGTGTCAAACCGTTCTTCAACTCACTTTTGTTTGCTGGTTTTGTCAATCGCTCCAGTCTTGCGTGCGACAGCAATGACTTATGGCAAGAAGTTGGAAGTTCAGCGCACGGCGGCATGGTCACCAGACAAGAGATATAAGGTTGAAACTATTCCATCTTTCGTCTTGGAAACGTTAGTAAAATTCTTGGGAGTTCCGTTCGACACTTAACCAGTGTGATTGAAGCAACATCCACACAAGAAATAGCACAAAGTTCTCATTGTTCCTTCGTGTTTCTTTCAAAGAAAAACATGAAAATGATGGACTGACTCAACTTTGAAAGATAGCTGAAAGCCCTATGCCATCTATGTTACAAAGGCGTGGTGATTTCTTCCTGATTGATTCGCTATTGCTATCATGAGTTGTATGACATGCAACACAAAAACGAACATCGCAGATAAGAAGGAAGTCAGTGCAAATCGCACACTTGGATTTGATCTTCCTTACCTCATGTCGGAATGGAAAGACATGTTCAGTGGTAAGAACCTCTCGGCCGATATCTGGTCGGGAGTGACTGTTGCTCTTGTAGCACTTCCGTTGAACCTGGCTTTGGCTATTGCTGCTGGTGTTGAGCCCGGCGTCGGTATCACTACGGGAATTATAGCCAGCATCATTACTGGATTCTTCGGAGGCCAAAGACACGCCATCAGCGGGCCGGCTGCGCCGATGGCCGTGGTGCTCATTGAAATCGCTCAGACATATGGAATTGCTGCGATCTGGTTAGTCGGAATGATCGCTGGAGTCTTGCAAATATTGTCAGGGATGTTTCGATTAGGAAAGCTAATTTCGTTCATTCCCTTGCCGGTGATTACCGGCTTTGCAAATGCGATCGGGATTCTGGTAATTTTCAGCTCGCTCGACGATTTTCTCGGACTGCCAACCAAACCAATCGCGCACCCTGGTCACGCGGCACCGCTTGCCGGTCATATTCATTCAAGACCTCGTCGGACTTTGCTGGCACGTAGTGATTCACGGAGAATTTAGCCTGCCAGCGATAGCTGTTGGCAGTCTGGTGTTATTCCTGGCCGTAATCGTGCCCAAATGTACCAAGCGATACCAGGGCGGTGGCCATTGTAGGTAGCTGGAGCTGTGGTCGCTTCATGTTTGCAGTTCGACACTCCACGCATATAAATATAAGCACAATTCCCACCACTATCCCGCTGCCACAACTCCCGGTGGTTCCATGGGAAGCCTTTGATGTTCTGTTTGCCTCTGCAATCACGGTATTTATGCTAGGTTCGATAGAGTCTCTCCTCTCGGCGTCTGTCGCCGATGGTATGACTTTGTCGAGAAGGCATCATTCGGATCAGGAACTAATCGGTCAGGGAATGGCAAACATCATTACTCCGTTTTTCGGTGGCATTCCCGTAACCGGAGTAATTGCTCGCACTGCAGTCAACATTCGAGCTGGCGCGAAGACACACCTTTCAAGCATTGTGCATGCATTAGTGTTGATGGTTTTAAGTTTTACCCTGGCAAAACAAGCCGAACAGATAACACTTGCCGCACTTGGTGGCATCCTGATTCTGACCGGAGCCAGACTGATCGAATGGGACGCGACACGGCAAATTTTTAAGGCTTCTCGTACCGAAGGATTCGTTGTTTTACTTACGACACTAGCGTCAGTGCTTATTGACCTTACTGCAGGAGTTGTTAGCGGGCTACTACTTACTTGCTTCATCTTCATAAAGCAGATGTCGGCACTGAAGATTATCGAGCAAGATTACGATCCTGATCGCAGGTCAGCGGTGCGACAGCCTGTGGCCGCCTGCAAATTTGTCGGCACCTTTCTGATCGATGGACCGTTGTTCTTTGGCGCAGTGGAGCGCTTTACGGAGACCATTCTTCACACCCGGAATCTGCGGGTCGTTATTCTGCACATGAGAGCAGTAAGCGTCATGGATCTTACAGGCGCGGAAACAATTCTTTCGATTCATGCCCAACTGAACCGCAACGGGGTGAGATTGATTCTCGCAGAGCTTCCCCATCAACTCTTTGAGATGTTGAGACGTATCGGCGCTATGCACAAGTTAGGGGAAGAAAATATCTTCAAGGATTTTCGGGATGCGATTCTGTCAGCAAATAAGTATGCGCTTCAGAATAGTTGCCATGGCTGTGCGGCTGTTTTGAAGCCTGCTAACGAAGGACACAAGCAGACCGATCAAGGTCCGAACGATTGTAAGTTGCGTAGTGCACTGCTAACCAATACTGACCAACTCGCTACTATAATGCGTGCCCGTCTGAACGAAGGCCGCGAAACCGGATCGTATGTAAAATCCCCTGCGAATTTCGAGCGACTGGTTGCGATTCAATCGCAGGAAGACATTCCTGCCAGTCTGCGACAGACGCCAATTGAGGAATTGATTCGATGCCAGAATTTTTTTGAAGCATCGGATCGGATGGATCACGTGAATTTGATTGTGGGTATGTGCATCGATTATCGAAAGCAAATTCATTTGCCAAAGAATTGTGCTTATGTTATTCGAAGCCCTGGTGCTAATATGCAAGACATGGAGTTTTCAATTGCACTCGGGTTGTCTGCCGGCATCGAATACATGGCTCTGATAGTTCACAATAAGTGCCTGATGTCCGATCCGTTTACGAAAAAACAATCTTTGTAGATACCCTTAGACGCTCACACGGCTGGACCAGGGAAAAGTCAGAGCAGTTCTTCGACCAAAAGGCAACTCGGTTCGAAATTCAGGAGCCCGTGGACTTTGCCCTTGAAGAGGCACAGCGTTTATCTAGCTTGTTTTCTAATCTCAAAGTGGTTCCATTGCTCTACAACGTAGATAATGACCGAATGTACCTGTTAAAGAAATGGCTGGAGGAATATGAATTCGAGAGCGGGTCGGCTTTAGAAGACGCGAACTTACTCATCGAAAGAAAACCCGAGCGGGCGAGTTTGAGCATCGAATAGCCGATGGAGGTTAATGCGCGGTGTATTTTCGGCTGCCAACGGTTTTGCCTCGGTCGTCTAAATGAAAAGCCTCGGGAAACATCCAAGTTCCTGAAATGGGGTTTGGTTTCCTCCGGAAGCCGATCATGTGGTTTGTCAGGTCCGAGTACAGACACTTCATTCGATCGATTTGAGATTCGAGTTTCCGAGTTCATTGATACTCAGGGTGTTGAAACTGCCAAATAGAATTCAATTCATGTGCAATAAACACTGTGACATGAACGTGTGGATATCGCAAAGACTACTTGACAGCCGAATGCTCTTAGCAAGTCTATCGAGAAAGATCTGAAACGATATCGGTATAAATTTAAATCGATATCGTTTGAGATCTTTGCCAAGAGCCCGACCGGTCGGGCGTTTTCAAGCAGTGAAACTGAAATATT
>JAKFUT010000326.1 GCA_021732565.1 Candidatus Obscuribacterales bacterium | reverse complement strand
ATGCACCAAAGGTGGTGCGATCCTCAGCGATATTACCGAGAAGACGTTCGACGGTGAGGGAAAACCATTGCTGCTTTTCGCCTACCGAGCTCCGATGGGGAGGGTTCAAAAATTCTTTTCGCTAAAAGAAGGCCAGACGGAAGATGGTACTCATGAAAAGTGCGACGTTCTCAAAAAGGAATTCGGAGACTTCCTACAAAAACGCGGACAGGGAGAGCTAACTCCCACCGCGGGAGACAAATGATCCTATACTAATTGCCGCAACCACCACACTTCAGTGGCAAACTCAAGCTACTTCACCGTGACATATGGTGCAGGTTTCGGACATTTCTAACGTGCGAACCAGCCGAACCATTTCTTGTTCTTCTTCGCAGAACCGTCATCTTGCGGAACATCGGGGACGGTTTGGCGAAATGCATTCTTCAGCGATGCCTTCATTTCTGAAACGGACTGGTACCTATCTGCGGGATCCTTCTTCAGGGCTTTCAAAATGACGGTTCCGATTTCATCGGGAATGAAAAGATCTGGATCTTTAGCGGCTACCTCCAAGACTGGTTGTGAAATGTGTCCCGCAATTATCTCCAGGAAGTTATCTCCCCGAATCGGCGGACTTCCTGTCAAACATTCATGGATGACACACCCCAAGCTGTACACATCAGCCCTGCAATCAATTTGCAGTCTTTGGCATTGTTCGGGAGTCATATAGTGAGCTCGACCGTGAACCAACGGAGGGATTTCTGTACTGGACAATATTCTCGCTTCGCCAAAATCTATAAGTTTGACGGTGTTCTCAGGACCAATGATTATGTCGCTGGGGTTAAGCCCTCCAAACACATAATTGTTCTTGCTAATATGTTCCAGCGCTTCGCAAATCGGCCAGATGATGCGAGAGGCGTAAGCTATCTCGAGGGTGCCTCGTGTTTGCAGAACTTCAGCGAGCGTCTGCCCCTCGCAGAATTCCATGAAGATATAAGGTAGTCCTGACTCTGCAAACCCTTCATCAAACATCGAAACGATGTTTGCGTGCGCCATAGCCTTGGTCGCTGCAGCCTCGTCTGCAAACTGCTTGAATGCCAGCGACGATACTCCCTTTTCCGGATTGAGTATCTTTATGACGGCATTTGTCCTGCGCCCGTGCCCGCTTTTAAAGATCAAACTCGTGCGACCGGTGGCAATTTGTTTTTCCAAGGTGTACCGATTGTTTATTACGGTACCAATCTTCAATTCGTCCGACACGCTTAATCCCTATCACAACACTGTAAGTTATGCCACGCAGTCGAACTATAGTGCGAAAAACGCGAAGATTTCCTCATTTTATTCACTTAGTGTCTTCAAAGTAGTCTTCGGAGCTGCCTTCGCTGTCTTCAAGCGATCCTCAGGCTGCCTCTTCCATGAGGGAAAGGTGCCGACCGATGTTGAAAAACCGGTTTCTTGTCGGGCATGGAAGTTCATACGTGTCCCGGGGTAAATCCCATACAAAAGACCGGGATCAGAAGTTAACGTAGACATAGTGGCTCGGGAAGTACGGGAATGAAAGCAAAGTCGCAAAATATGCTTGACCGCGTTTATACCGCCGCTCCGTGTTCTATGACGTGGGAATCAATGAGCGGTAATGATCGCGTGCGCACATGTCACGGATGCGAGCATAGTGTTTGGAACCTTTCTGATATGAGCACGAAGGAAGCTGAGTCTTTCCTGCAGAAAAACGGCGTGTCTCATTGTACAATTTTCTATCGTCGCAAAGACGGCACCATTATGACCGACAACTGTCCCGTTGGCTTGCGCGGGCTGCGTAATCAATATCGCCAATACATGCACATTGCCGCAGGAATATTAGGGTTTCTACTTGGAGTGCCAGCCGCCATAGCGCAGCAGAGCGACAAAGAGCCATGCAATTTGCCGGGGCAAATGATTGCACTACCGCCGCCGGAGAACGAAACCATACCTGGCGAAATACCTCCCCTAAAGGGTAACGCATCTAATAAGGGTAAGATCCTGTTTCCGACGGAAGTGCTGGAAACAGATGGAGCTGGTAAGAAATCTGCCAGACTCAAGGCGAAGATTTCGATAAAGGCAGACACCACTGCACTCACTTTCTATCTGAAGGGACAAGAGAATGAGAAAAATGGCAATTTTCTCGTCGCAGAAGTTTATTACAAGCAAGCATTGCGATCGATCAAGTGCGCGCAAGGTACCGATTGGAAGTTCAGAGAACTGATTGAAAACGATCTGCATAATTTGCAGGAGAAGTATCGCTCTTCTGCGGAAGAAAAAAAAGAAGCAGGAAAAGTGCGGAAGAATGGATCCCTTGAAGCAAAATCCAAAACGACAGCAAGACGATGATCACTGTACGCGAAGATTTCGAGAGGAAGGTTCCTCTGTCGAAGTTGGTCAGGCACGCATCGGCAATAGAACTCCGGTCATTGGAGACTCTATGGTTAGCGGACGATAACGTCGATTCCCCCCTCTCAAATCTTCTTCAGATGATGCTGCTCAGTAGCGCATAAAATCCGCAGAGTGGCTGGGCGAAAAATGCGTAATCATTCTTTTAGAGGATCAACTCGCTGCACCGTCAGTGAACCAGTAAATGTTTGATCGCGTCGCACATCTAAAATTGAACTGATCGACTTGCGCAGATCCGAACAAATGTTATCTAGAGGCAAATCATCTCCTTCATAGCCGAAGGGATCTTCTATGTCCTCGGCTATTAATTCAAGACCCACGAGAAAATAGGCGGCAATGAGATTCATGGGAAGGCTCAGCCAGAGTGAGAATTCCTGTGCGGCATACCACGGCAAGATGCACAAGTTGAGCATAATTCCCTGTCGCATAAAAGCACGATAAGAAACCGCAATAGGACTTTTTTTGATTCGCTCGCACGCACCGCAAATGTCCATTAAAGCTCGAGCGTGTCTATCAAGCTGCAATAGCGGCAACGCATCGAGATTTCCAGATTGCTGCCATTCGACCAGGCGCTCGTAGATCTTGCCGGCCAGGTATAACGGCAAATGGACACTTTCTGCTTGAGTGGCGTGCACTGTGCCTGGAAGGGGCCGGCTTGGAGCCGTGCCCCGCAGATGGTGCTTAAGTGCATAAGCAAAGGAGATAACCAGTTCAGCAAATCGAGCCTTATCGGTGTCTCTGGCTCGGGAATAAGCGCGCACTTTCAGGCATAAATTGCGCGAATCATTGACCAGTTGCCCCCACTGCTTCCGTCCTTCCCACCAACGTTCATATGCAGAGTTGGTTCGAAAAACAAGCAACATTCCCAAAATAATGCTGCTGTAGGCCGCGGCACCAGCTTCCTTCAACACATGGGGAGGGAATGCCCCTTCAGCAATGCGATGCACTAACACGGTATATACCGCCATTGCAATGACATACAGCCAAACCCGTTTGAATACCGGAATGTGGTGCATCCTTGTAAAGGGAAGCAGCCACGCTGTCATCAGCCCTTTCTTTACTGGTATTCGTGTATGGTCGGTTGTGGCATCATAGTCCCTGTAGGACTGGATCATCGCTGACAGTGCGTCTTCGTGCTCACTCGGTACTGTCACTTTGGCTCTGCTCCTGTTGGACTATTCCTACACTTTATATGCCAGCCGTTGAGATTATTGGTCCAAATATGAACGAAGAATAATACCCGGGGGCTGATCCCCGGGGACAATCTCCCTTGTTTGCCCTACTTGACTTCCGAAGGGGAACTGCGATTATTCTAGACCGGGCAAGCGAGCGAGGCGACGAGAACGATTACAATTGAATCCATCGTTGCACCATCTGTTCGCTACTCTTAGCAACCACAGTCACCGATCTCAATGGATAATTCGGGGTTCGCGGGCGTGCCTTTATCGCAACCTGTATCTCCTCTCTGCCACCCGGGTTTTTCACCAGTATGTTCACTGACAGCGCACAAGGAAGATCGATGAAACGAAAGTTCTGGTTCAGCACCGCCATCGTTGTCACAGCGTTTAGCGCATTGGCAGTGTCAGCAGAAGAGCCTAAACAAGGATGGATCATTGAACAGAACAACCCTCAAACTGGTGGCTGGAAGGTTTATCTGTCGGATGATGGAATGAAGAATTTCAACGAATCCATGATGGTGAGCCTTTCGGCTTCAGCGCCTGATTGGGATGTGATCATGTACAACGACGACACGAAGGTGTACTTCTTCAGCCGACTAAGTGAGTGGCGAGGACCACAACCACATGAGGCACCTTCGTCCACCCCGAGCCCTTTTGCATCGGATTCCTCGACGAAAGCAGATTCTCCTTGGAAGGCGGGATCGACGAAGCCAAACTCGTCGGCAAAGGCAGACACGTCGACAAAGTCCACCACGTCAACACAGTCGGATTCCCGGACCGAAGTGTCGGATTCCTCAACAGAAGCAAATCCCGGGCAGTCGGGGTCAATGAAGTCGAACTCGTCGGCAAAGACGACACAGTCGGATCCTTCATCGTTGTCAGAATCTTCGGCCAAGAAACGCCCTGCGTCTACGAAGGATACCGGGGCGGTTCAAAAACCCGAAAAGATAAGTGAAACAACTTTTCTCGGACATCCCACCGGTATTTACTTAGCAGACATTCGCGCAACACAGGAACTAAAAAGAATTGAGTTTTCCGTTGCCGAAGACATAGAGGTTCCTCCACCACTCCAACAAATCCTTGGCAAGATTTACGGCGTAAATCTCACGGGCATAAAAGGCGTCCCTTTGTCGGTTTCATTCGTTGACGAAAACAATAAACACCGCTCCATGTTTACCACTACTAAAATTTCAAGAAGTGTTATTTCGACGGATACCTTTCATCTGCCAGAAGGCTATCAGCGGCTTGAATCTGAAATCGATGTGCTGATGGATAGGAGCTACGCACAGGTGCTTTCCGCGATAGCGGACGAAGGGTTATACGGTGGCGACGATCTGCGAAAATTGCTTCCGCCGCGCAGTAGAAATGCAAGTCGGGAAGATCTCCTATCAAAATCTCCCGGGACAAATGAACCAAATGTAAAACCAGAATCGAAAGAAGATGACGGCGATGCTGAGGACATCCCTCTTCCGATCTATGTTGCGGGCGGCATTGTATTTCTTGTTGCACTGGGATTGCTCGCGGTGAAGAAAAAACTATACTCCGCTGGAGTTGCAATTATCGGAACGTTCGCGCTACTTGTTGCTAACTGGTTATGCCGACCCGACTGGAACGAGTCATTTCAAACAGCGCAAAATGCCTACAGTCAGGGGAATCTGGATAGTGCCCGCAAGGGCTTTTATGAATGTGCGCTCCTGGCTCGAAAATCATACGGCGAGAAAAGCGAAAAATTCTCAGACAGCCTCAAGCACTTGGGTTGGATTTATGAAGAGGAAGGGATGTACGGTAGAGCACGCCACATCATAGCTGCTGTTAAAGGGCTCTCGGACAAAGAACGTTCACGATTCGCCACGGCACAAATGTTAGCTTACGCTCCTTTAGGGCAGATGAACAAACTGGTAAAGAGAGGAACTGTTGATGGTGCGCAAATGTCTGCAAGAACCAGCCTTAACATGATGCAGCGTTACATCGCCGCGGATGATCCGGGGTTGGTGCCTCTGTACAGCTTGCTTGCGGAAACTCTGTCAGCAAAGGAAGACTTTGCCGGTGCTCAAGATTGCCTATTGAAAATACAGTCTATCAGGCAGTCGACTCAGGGACCGACTTCAACAGGGGTGGCCGACGCACGGGTTGAACTGGCAGATCTGGCCGTGCTTCGGTCAAAGAAACCGGGGACCACTGCATATGGTGCCGAGTACTTACGGGCCGCAACTGACGATTACAATGCAGCTATAAAAATATACAGCGCATTCAAAATCCGTCGAAGCGAAAAGTTAACTTCAACTCAAACAAAACTGCTTGAGTGCGAGAACCTTAAGTCTGGCCGTTAATGCTGTATTTATCTCTAGAGATGCTTGAGAGGGTCCAATCGAGGAACCGATATGGAGCAAGTGAATTTTTGATCTCTGCGAACCTGAAGGATACTGCTAACGGAATTTCTCAAATCGGAGCAGATGTTGTCCAACGGCAGGTCGTCTCCGTCGTAGCCGAAGGGATCTTCAATGTCCTCTGCAATTAACTCGAGCCCTACCAGAAAATAGGTGGCGATCAAATTAAGCGGCAGGCACAGCAAGAATGAAAACTCTTGTGCGGCATACCAGGGCAAGATCAAGAGATTGAGCATGATGCCCTGTCGCATAAACGCCCGATAAGACACCGCAATCGGGCTCTTCTTAATTCTCTCGCAGGCACCACAAATGTCCATGAGAGATCGAGCATGACGATCGAGCTGCATCAGCGCCAGCGGATCCAAATTGCCACCTTGCTGCCAGGTAACTAACTTATCGTAGACCTGGCCGGCTAAATATACGGGTAGGTGCTGACTTTCCAATTCGGTAGCATCGAGCGTACCAGGCAGCGGTTTGCTAGGAGCGGTTGCCCGTAAATGATGCTTCAGTGCGTAGGCAAAGGAAATTATCAACTCTCCAAATCGCGCTTTCTCTACATCTTTCACACGAGAATAAGACCGTACCTTAATGCAGATATTGCGGGAGTCATTGACCAATTGTCCCCATTGCTTTCGCCCTTCCCACCAGCGCTCGTATGCCGAGTTTGTTCGGAAGACCAGCAACATACCGAGAATAATGCTGCTGTATGCCGCCGCTCCAGCTTCTTTTAGCACGTGCCCGGGAAAGCTCTTTGCAGCTATGTAATCGACAGCTATGGTATATGCCGCCATCATTGCCACATATAGCCAAACTCGTTTGAACACGGGAATACGATGCATTCTTGTGAACGGCAAGATCCACATGGATAAGAGCGATCTTTTTTGCGTCGGCTTTCGCTGTTCAGTGGTTTCATATTCTCTGTATGACGGAATACCAGTGAGGGCGTCTATGTTAGGCTGGGCTTCCCTGGTCGATACCGGCACGTCAAGTTCCTCTTGGATAATCTGTTTTCGGTCGCTGAAATAAACGCGGCAATGACCGACGCTGCTCATATCCAACGCATTCTCTCGGAAGTGTATTCCTTTGCCAAGTAAATGTGGAGCAAAACGGAGCTAAGGGTTTTTAATGTGATTCATTGTGATACGCGAAACAGACAGGAATGGCGAAGTTCCATCCAATCCTTCACCGATCTTTCGCTTCTCAATGCGCAAATTAGAATCGAGTCGCCAGAAAAAGATGCTGCTGGTAATTAACTCTCGATGGCTTCCTTTCTTGCCCGAGCCAGTGCGTCGGCCTCAACCAGGAGTCCTTGACGTTCATAACACTTCCAGGTGTCCGACCATTTCATTATTAAGAACCGGGATTGCGAATATTTTTTCGCCAGCCGTGTCACTTTTGCGTTACCTGTAGGAAGAACCGACAGATGATCGAGCTTCTGGCACTTCAGGCAATAAACTTCTTTGTCTTCATCGTTGTCACACCGCCTGACGATTTCGCCGACGAGCATCCGTTTGTCGCAACCGTAACAGCGCGATGGACGGCTCAATGCGTACACCACCGGTTCTTTCTTTCTGTCGCTAGTTGCCACGATCGCGTCTGCGTTAGAGGCGAGTGTTGCTCATTTCACCCGGCTCGCACGAGGTTGTGGCGAACTTTTTGAGGAATGCCACGATTTGCGCCCACGCCTGACCTCGATGAGAAATGCGATTCTTCTCATCTGTGGCAATTTCGGCTGCCGTCATCCCGCGCTTGGTTTGAAATATCGGGTCGTAGCCAAACCCGTTATCGCCCTTCTCAGTGAAACTTATTTGACCTTCCCAGCAACGAATGGTGTTAAATGCCACTGTGCCATCGGGATTCGCCACAACCATCGCACAGAAAAATGCTGCCTGCCGCTCACCCCCGGGCACCTTTTCCATTTCTTTCAGTAGCTTTGCTCGTCTATCAGCATCGGTGCCCTCGCAGTATCGAGCAGATTGAATACCAGGACGCCCGTTCAGTGCCTCAACCACGAGTCCGGAATCATCTGCTACGGCGACGTTGCCGGTTAGGATCGCGGCCGCAGCTGCTTTGATCTTCGCGTTCTCAAAAAATGTTTTGCCAGTCTCTTCCGGAGAGAAATCCGGAGGAGCCAGTTCCAGTGCAAGCCAGGGCTCGCTTTTGGAAAGCTCGCCGAATTCTTTGAGCTTTCCTGCATTTGTTGTAGCCAGTACTATTCTCATTCTTTTGATTTAGCCTGCGATTTTGACTTCGTGGTGCTTGGGGCCTGCCCGGTTTTCAGCGGGCTCTTCTTTCGATGATTCTGTCTTTGTACGTGAATGACATCGCTAATCTGCCCGATGCTTGTCGTCACGTGTTGAAGTTGGGCGATATTACACACTTCGATGATCAAGTGAATTGTAGCCGTCTTTTTATGTGGATGAGTTTCGACCCTGAGATCGCTGAGATTAATCTTGTTATCAGAGATCTTTTTCAGTACATCTCCAGCTATACCCACTCGGTCAATGCATTCGATAACCAGATAGGCAGGATATTTACCTTGTTCCCCGTCTGACCACGTCAATTCCATCTGGCGCTCTTTTTCAACCTTGAAGAGATTCGCGCAGTCGGTTCGATGTACGGTGATGCCACTACCTCTAGTGACAACTCCGGCAATGTGCTCTCCCGGCACCGGTGAGCAACATTGCGCCAGATTGTGCATGAGACCGCTCAGGCTGCTGACATTGCGATTGGTTCGGTTGGCAGGTTCCGGTACTGCCGGTGCTTCCTTTCTCGACGAGGCTCGCTCTTGAATCTCTTGTTCGCGAAGTCGATTGACTATTTGAGCTACTGATAAGTCGCCATAACCTAGCGCCGCTAGAATGTCATCGGGATCGCTTATATTCAGCTTCTTTGCGACATCTTTAAATCGTTCCGATTTCAGGAGTTCGTCAAAATTGCCTTTCCCAAGCTCGGCTTCGAGCATCGAGCGACCTTGTTGAATATGCTCTTCTCGATGATGTTTCTTGAACCACTGGCGAATCCGGGCTTTAGCGCCGTGGGTTACAGCTATGTTCAGCCAATCCATTCGCGGGTGAGCAGTCTTAGTCGTTATAATTTCAACGATATCGCCATTGCGCAGTGGTGTCGCTAACGGGACCATGCGGTCGTTGACACGCGCTCCGGTGACGTGGTGCCCCACTTCCGTGTGAACCCTGTAGGCAAAATCAATGGGCGTTGAACCCTTTGGAAGATCAAAAACATCGCCGCGGGGGCTGAAAACAAAGACTTCATCTCCGAAGAGATCCATCTTAACGGTGTTCATGTATTCGCGTGCGTCTTGCAGATCTTTCTGCCATTCAACCAGTTGACGCAGCCATGCCAGTTTTCGATCGATCTTGGAGTCGACGACCACCGAGCCGGATTCTTTATATCGCCAATGGGCGGCAATTCCGTACTCGGCGACATGGTGCATTCTGCGAGTGCGAATCTGGATCTCCACAGGGCGGCCGTTGGGCCCCATTACTGCAGTGTGAAGCGATTGGTAGCCGTTTGGTTTCGGCATCGCGATGTAGTCTTTGAATCGACCGGGAATCGGCCGGAATAGCTGGTGCACTAGCCCCATCACGAAATAGCATTTTTGCGTGTCGGGATCAGAACCTAACTCGCAATAATTCTTGTCTTCCGGTCCATCAATGATAACTCGCACTGCAAAAACGTCGTAAAGTTCTTCGAACGACTTGCCTTGCTTTTTCAGTTTTTTCCAAATACCAAATAGATGCTTGGGTCTGCCTGAGGTCTCTGCTCTCAGTCCTTTCGACACCAGTTCAGCTTGCAGTTTCTGTACAATTTCATTGACGAAAGACTCGCGTTCCTGCCTGCCGGAAGCTACCAGTTCTTCTACGTTGGCATGCTCTTCCGGGTGAAGATACTTGAGACTAAGGTCTTCCAGCTCCCACTTCATTTGACCAAGACCGAATCGGTTCGCCAGTGGAGCATAAATTTCCAGGGTCTCCTGGGCAATTTCCAACTGCTTCGACTGTTTCATGTAATCCAGCGTTTTCATATTGTGCAATCGGTCAGCCATTTTGACCAGCACTACGCGGATATCTTCGGCAATTGCAATGATCAATCGCCTGAAATTTTCAGCCTGCCGCTCTTCCTTTGAGCTGAAACTAAATTTTCCAAGCTTAGTGACACCTTCGACGATCTTCCGAACATCAGCTCCAAATCGACCTTCCAGCTCTTCGCCTTTTACATCGCAGTCTTCTATAACATCATGGAGCAGGCCGGCACAAATGGTATCAACGTCTGCATTGAGATTTGCCAGACAAATCGAAACTTCCACCGGATGTATGATGTACGGCTCGTCCGACTTTCGTACTTGCCCGTCGTGACTTTTGAAGGCAAATTCGTAAGCTTTTCTGATTTTGCGAATTTCATCGGCGGTTTTTCCGCTACGCTCCAACGCGGCGGTCAGGGGCTTACCAATTTCTTCCATCGAATAATTTTTGTCTGGCATCGGTGCAACCGCTTCCGGTGCCGGCTCCACCTCGCTTAGCGTCAGTCGGTTCTCTGTCTCAGTGCCAGGTGATCCATTCGAATTGGCATCGAGTGGCACTACTGGTGAGGCAGCGCTATCTTTCAAATTAGCTTTGGAACTCGATTCAATATCCCCGGAAGTTTCAGCCGGAGTATAGGCAGGGTTTTGCCCTGCTTTTTTGGGCTTAGTCGATTTTTCGCGAATCTCGCGCATTCTTTACCAGTCACTTTTTGCAGCGGAGACGCCCAATGAGGAAGTTCCCCGGCTACTGGAATTGGGGGGACAAATAACTTTATTCCACCTGAACCGAGTTTTCGAATCAGCGCGGAATGAATTTAATGAAGATTATACATTCGCCAAAAGCATAGTCAAAGCAAGCGTTAAGCCAATCATGGTGAAATGCCCGGGGCGCTGCTGGCCCCGCCGCCGGGGAGTGCCATGGATAAACAGTTAGCCGGGACTAGACATTCCCTGATCGGGCCGTTACACGAAGTCGACACACAAATATTCTCAGGGAGCGACCAGCTGATTCTTAAAAGGATTACCATCAGGCCCCCAATAGTCTTTTGGCGGTGGTTCCGAGGGACCGATCAGTACTTGCGAAGGTCCTGTGGAGGCGTAGTAACTGCCTGAAGCTGAAGGATCGACAGTAGAGGGTTGATAATAGTTTCCTGATGCCTTGGACGGTCCACTCTGAAAGACTTTTCCTCCGCCAGGGTCACAAATGGGACCTCTACGGAAACCCAAACCGGCTAATGTAGGGGAAAAGCCATATCCACCCCCGCCATAACCGCCGTAGCCACCCCAACCACCGTATCCGATGCCAGGGGCAAAGTTTCTAGCTGCTCCCGCTAATGCGAGGGTTGCCCCGAGATTAGGCGCTCCCCAGCCATAACCGTATCCTCCCCAACCACCCGGTGCCCAAGAAGATGCGAAAGAAAGCGCCCGCGAGCCGCCCCCGCAATAGGGTGCGGCCCAACTGCCAGCGAATCCTGTATAGGCAGATGCCAGGGGCGTTATGAATGTGCTGCCTGCGTAAATCGTACTGTCAGTACGCGGGTAGTTGTTGATGATTTCCGTGGGACGTTGAAAGACCGGTGCTTGAGTCACAACCCATGAAGGCACCTGAAAGCTTCCCACCGGCACACTGGCGTCAGGAGTTTTTGCCTTCGCTCGTGCCATCGCAGCTTCCATTTGCTGTCGCCGAACTCGAGCCGGCACAGGATCGTTGCCTCCCTTTGAAGTGAAATTCGTTTGCTCACCGCAGGTATACCGATCCCACTGAAACTGGTCCTTGAAATCGTAGGCAGGGTCAGCCGAGCATGAGGGAAGACAAACCGCACCCAAGACGGTGGCGGTAAAACCGGTCAACGCTGCACGGACATTCTGCGACCAGGATATAGAACATTCAAAAATCTTTGTCACTGATAACTTTCCTGCTGAAGCCTGTTTTTACATCCAACCTGGAGAATACAGATCTGAAAACACAGGCCGGGCTCTGCCCTTAGTGGCATACATGTCTGGATGCCTGGTATGCAATCTACCCGCTGAACGGTCATATTACGCGGTATTGACAAAATGGTGGCAGAAAAGCCTTGGTTCCTCATCTCCGCAAACTTTCCGGTTAGTGGCTTATTCCGAATAAGGAAGTGATTACCCCTGGCCAAATGAGAACCACCGTCTTTGAAAATAGCAGAGCTACTCCTGCTGAGCAACAATGCCGATAAAACCTTCTCGCCTGGCGCCTGTTCAACGGTCAACTCACTTTATCGCTAATAAGGCAAAGTATTCGAAGATACGAGGTCCAACGGAAGATCAACAAACTGGCAGTTTCAACCAAAATCGGCTGCCTTCACCTTCGGTACTAGTGGCTGACGTGGTGCCCCCATGTGCTTCGGCTATTAAACGGCAAATCGCCAAGCCGAGTCCTGAGCCTTTTGATGAATCGTCATCGCGTACTTGCCTGAATCGCTCGAACACATAGTTCAGCTGGTCGGCAGGTATGCCGCGCCCCTGATCAGTTACTGAAATGCATGCGAAGTCATTGTCTTTAGTGGCAGCAATCGAAACTTGTTTACCTTCAGGGCTGTACTTAATTGCATTGGAAAGAAAGTTGACGAGCACTTGAATAATTCGGTCAGGATCGGCCGGAACTCTTAGATTAGACGGCTCACAGTTTAGAGTAATGTTCTTTGCTTCGGCAGACTGCTGCACGGCATCCAGCGACTGCACCATGACGACGTCGAGTTCACATTCGATTTTCTGTAGCTTCATGTTTCCCGTCTCGAGCCTCGCTATATCGAGCAGGTCTGCGGTCAGCCTTATGAGCCGACTTGCTTCATTTTTTGCTACGGCTAACTGCTTCTTTCCCTTGTCGGTTATCTGGCCGAGCAAGCCGTCCTCCAAAAGTCCTAAAAAGATTTTGAGAGACGCCATCGGAGTCCTGATGTCGTGGCTTACGATAGAAACAAACTCTTGGCGTAGCTGATCTATCTTCTCTCTGTCGGAAACATCAACTAGAGCCAGCAGAGTTCGAACCTGTCCTTCATGCAGAAATTGCGAGCAAGATAGTTCTGCGGGAAAGGTGGTGCTGTCTGCTCGCCGACATCGTACTCTGCAGGGGCTAGGCCGCTTTCCTTCCGCAGTGTCGGTGGCCTGTTTGAAATCATGAGGAGTGGCAAAGAAATCGGAAAGATTCAGGCTATTCAGTTCATCTGCCGTTCGCTGCAACAACGAATGTGCACAAGGATTCAATCCTTCTATTTGATTAGAAGCATCACAGGTTATTAGCGCCATGGGCAAATTAGTGAATATAGCCTTGTCTTTCGCTGTTGCTTCATCCAGCGCTCTGGACAAAACGTGGAATTTTCCGTCGAGGAGGGAGATCTCATCGCGCCCTTCTTGCACCGGATGCAATGGCTCTTGTTTTGCATACCGGGTAAAATTGTCTGCAATTAGTGCAATTCTTGCGTTGATTCCTCGTCCGAACCCAATGACAATTGCAGCGGTAGTTAGAATGTTTAGAAAGAACGCCGAGAAAACGAACATCCTGAGCAAATTGCGCAGCTGTCTTTCGCCCGCGAACCCCTTCTGCATATTCTTGTGACGAGCGGCAAACTTATCCATTATCTCGTTCAAGTCACGCAAATGAGGATTGACCTCAAAACGAATAAATTTTAGTGTCCGGAAAATGTCCGAAGGAGATTGTTTATGATGGTAATCATCTCGGACCGTTTTCATTTCAGCGACGAGATACGTCACTATTTCGCCAATGTGTTCTAGCTCTTGTTTGTCTTGCACAGAGGCATGCTTTTCGCCTTGGAGTTGTGATACCTCCTGCTCTAGCCCGGTGCAAAGATCGTTAAATCGATCTTCTGAGCCAGGAGCATTAGTTGCCACCAACATTAAAAGACAGTGAGACGCAACGAAGAAATTCTGAGTCAACTGTTGGCAGCTAGCTACAGCGCGACTGGAATAACCTGCTCGGTCTGCATTCTCTTCCGCTCTTGCCAGTGCTAACCCGAGCCCGGCAACTACTGTCAGTTGGAATACCAGGATGGTGAAAAGGAAGAGGAAGCACTTTTGGAAGAGATTCATTGGACAGTTAGTTAAGCCTCAAAAATCTGTTGGTGGGGCACCGGCAGGGGCTGCCTCGAATTACTGCCTGATATTACTTGTGCTGCTGAAGAATAACTTTCCCAAATGCGGGGTATCTAACTCTGTTGTTCCGAAATGAAACCGTTTAAGCGCTCAAGGGCAACTACTGTAGTTTACCGCTGGCACTGAATAGATCCCTTAGCGCGGCTCCTGAACCCCCCAGACTTTTGAGAGCCTGCCGCTTGAATTGGTTTCCACTGCGATCAATCTCGCTTAACTCGCATATTGCGCCCGCCTCGGAGCAGTTGAACGACGCCGGTTTGGTTGAAGGCGATATTGTCCCCGTTCTTATACTCAATAATTGTCGTATCGTGTGGCTGTTGAGTGTGAATTACAAATTCCTCGCCGGAGTTAAACTTGTACTCCTGGTCCTGGCTCGTCACGAGAGTATCGCCATTGACCAGGGTGAGCGTCTCAGTTTCGCCATTGCGTGCAATAGAGTCTCCCGTGGGTAGCTCTAACTCCGTGAGGGAAGCGGGGAAGCTCTCATCCAGCCATTCGCGATCCGGTGTATCGCGATTGTAAATGCAATCTAGTGCATATTTTGCTTCCTCGGCAACGGTCCACCAATATGTAAGCAATGCGTTGTCGTGTTCTAGCCGTTCTAATTCAGCGATCACTTTCTTGTTGTCTGGTGTGGCCACACGTGCCAGAGCGCAAGCTGTCCAGAATCGCATTACTATTTTTGGATTGCGCAGAAAATCGACCAGCTTTTTGGCCACGGATGAACACCCGGGTGCAAGGTAACCGATTGCATCGAGCGCGTGCGCTCGAACAACGTCTAGTTCGTCTTCATCTTGTACCAGTAAAAGAAGAGGTTTGATAGCTTCGGCATCTCCTTTGAACCCGAGAGCATAGGCGGCAACTTCACGCACTGGTCCTTGATGATTCTTTAACAGTCGAATCAACTTGCCGGTGATCTTTTTTCCGGAAAAGACGGGAAGCAGTTTAGCGGCTTCCCATCGCCTGGTCACATCTTCCGACTCCATCACCGAAAGCAACGCACGGGCAGCTTCTCTTCCTCTGATTTCACCAAGGGCGGCGAGGGCGGCTAAACACTGCTTCTCATGGGGGGAATCGAGCATGGCCACGAGCTCGGGCACAGCCTTCTTGTACTTGAGACGTCCGGCCGAATTGGCAGCTTTTGCAGCAACCTCGACATCGTTATCTTTCAACAGGGTCAGAATCGCCCGCAGACCACTTTTCCGCGCTGGCAGTCTTCCCAGAACCCAGGCACCGATTCTTCTAGTTTCTTTGTCGCGTTCCTGATTGAGCGTTGCTCGAACCAGACTCTTGTATGAGGTGATACCGCCCGCAGTTAGATGCTCAATCTCTGATCTTCTGGTATCACAAACTCGACAGCTTATGCGATGAACTTGTTGTTCGAATAGTTTACTCAATCTACTGGAGCACTCCCGTCAGGCGATTACCAGCCTAATGATACCTCTCAAACATGCCTCGTCTATGACAGTTGAAGCCTCTTATACTGTTTGAACAAATCTGTTTGCGCTTGACGTCGACATGAGGCAGCTTCTGAAAGCAGCTGGCGAAATTCCAGTCTCCTTCTTTTCCAGAATTGCGGAGGGTCAATGTATCGTGCCACCAGATTCACGTTGACCTTCTTGCGTGAAATTACGAAACGAAAGATTCAAAGTGCCGTGGTTCGAAAATGAAGTGTCGAAAAATCTTGCTGTCTCGGTAGAACCAATTACGAGCGATGGCATTCTCCTTTCAAGCAATTAGGAAGAGGCGGATATGGAAAAATTTGAGAACAAGGTCACCACAGACAATACTAAGACCGCAACTGTGGACAAAACCTCGCAAGGCGGTGTGTGGGAAGATGCGGTGCGTGAAGCATATGAGGAGCATGATAAAGGTTCAACTCTCGGTTCCGCCATTGATCAATTATTGAAGAATGAACAACACGAAAAGTCGTGGGATGGACAGATCGATCGCCTCAGTCATAATTCCAGGGAGAAGGTTGAACTGCTTACCAAAACGGCTCGGGAAATAGCGAAGTTTGCTGCTCTGGACGGAAAATTATCTGATGAAGAGAAAGGCAAAATACACGATGCATTCAGTCGCGCATACGATATGGGATGCGAACGAGAGCTGGTCAAATCGATCAACGAGCAGTTGAAAGAGGCGGGCTCACACCATCGAGTATTTCTCGATAAACGCCAGGAGCAAGACACTAAAGACGACGGACGAATCAGTCGTCTTCTGATGCAGGATCGCAAGGTTCTGGTAATGAACACCACCACTGGCGAAGTTGTGGATTCAGCGAAATTTCGTGTCCTGGACAAAAGTTTATTTGATCGGCCGATTAAAATCACCCCAATCGACCCGGACTTGATCAACCCGCCCCGTCGATGGCCGGAGCCCATTGGACCGATTGATCCGATCGGGCCGATTGAACCGCCAAAGCGATGGATGAATCCGATGGATACACTGAACTGCCACCCTTCAAGACCGCGCGATCTCAGTGATCTGAAGAAAGCACTTCAAGGTTTCGAAAATAAATCTAAATAAGATTGCAACGACGGGCGGTAAATACCGCCCGTCGTATTTACCAAGCTGTCGATTTGTTATCCATACGTGATATATGTATGACGGCGAGCGCTCAAGGCCATTATCAAATGTCACAATCAAACATGTCTCAATCAAACTTGCCCAATCCCAACGTGCCAGAATCGCAAGAGTGCAGTTTTGCCCCGGGCGATGATTCCGGTGTCGCCAAGAGTCGCCGGAAACTTGGTCTACAGCTACATTTGCACGAGTTGGGAACTTTTGATGAATTTGGTCTACCGCATCGCGGAATTCGTGTTCGCCGGGTCATTCCCAACGAAGCAGGCTACTGGGCGGGAGTGCGAGATGGTGACATGATCTTGGAAATTGATAACATTCCCGTGCAAAATTTGAAGGGAATGACGCCAGATCTATTAGAAGCATTCACTTCTTTTGTGAGAAGCACCGCTATTGGCGATGTCATTCAGATTCTAATTAAACGAGAAGATCAGAATCATCTGATTAAGATAATGCTCTGAGCTGTACAGCGTTGTTCCTTCCAAAAATACGTTCTGCCTTAGTCACAAGTTGATCACAGGGAACGATCTGTCGTTGTTGACTTCGCTGATTCGAGAAGTAGACGATCACGCGGCGATCACAATTGGACCACCAGTAAAGCCACAAGAGAACCTGCGTCATTCCCGAAATGCGGTCCAGCAAATAGATTTCGGTAACGCAAACCTTACAGCAATCCATTTCACGGATTTTCTTTTGTAGATTGGAACAAAGACATTGCGGAATCGTCACAATTGGTTGTCAAGATAAACGCTTGACGAAATGAATCCTTGATCTGAGAATCAGGTCGAGCCGGGGGGCTAAAAGCATGACGCGAATTTCCGCAGCGTGCCGGTATCTGGTTTGGGGCATATTGGCTGCCGTAGTTTTGCAGATCTCACCTGCAACCGTCGGCGCCAAATCACTCATTCATAAGGTACACGGCAATCAGTCCACAGTTCATCGTGATCCAGCATCCGTTCCAGATCTAGAATCATGCGATGACGAGTTGCTGATCCCAAGACCACAATTGAGTGACGGGGCAACTTATGAACTGTTGCGACCACGAGAGCCTTTACTGGAGGGCTCCGTTGATGAATTAATACGCCCGCGATACACACTACGCCAGCAAAGCAAGCCTCATCCGACCGATCAAGCTCCACCGCGGGAGACCGCTTCGGTCGCTTTTCCCGCCGCTTCCTCGGCCGCTTCTCCGGTCGCCATTCCTAATGGCGATGCCCCAACACCAGCCACGATCGATACACCTGCCACCACGAATGCACTTCCGTCCAGCATCCCGGCGACGCAGTCCGACATGCCTCCTGTCCCTACGACCGCCAGTTCAAACGAAACTTTGAAGACTCAATTGAGTGAACTGGAGAGACATTTTTTCCAGACCACTTATACAGATGACTCGGACGAGAAACGAATGGAAAAGTTGGAAAAATTCGTTTTCGGCGAGGGGCGCCATGGTTCCTTGCTCTCGCGTCTTCAGGAACTGAAAGCGAGCATAGCCAGCGAAGGTCTTCCCAACCAACATTCAGCAGCGGGCGCGCAGGCCAACAATGCCACTACGGCTCCCGACGCATTTGCTCGTGGAATGGATCTCTTCAATCAGCGGGCCTATCACGCAGCGGAGGAAGCATTCGAGTGCGCATCTACTCTCAGTCCCGGAAATCCTGAATATCACTACTGGCTCGCCCGAGATAGACAACAGCTCAATGACGCCGAGGGCGCTCACGGCGAATTCGAAATCGCCTTTCGCCTGAACCCTTTCGGCAAGCTAGCGGCGGCGTCAAAAGAGGGAATGTTGGCAACGGCGGAGAGGTCCGCTCTTGAAGCTCGCCCGCCGGTAGACACTCCGGATATCATGAAGGGCGCCATTAGCACAATCAATAGCCAGGCAAAAGAGGCTATGGGCGCTCGGCTGACGGATGGATTGCAAATCGCGAATTGGCGAATTAGATTGGGCGATATCGAAGCGGACAACATTGAGCGTCAGGCGAATTCGCAAACGCAGGATGCTTACACTCCTCGTTTCTACGGCAATCGCTATGGCAATCGCTTCTACCCGGGGCGTCGTCGCTCCATTCTTAACTGGAATGACCGAACAGAAATAAGCAATTTGACTCAGGTCAAGATAGCCTATCAACTGGCAGATGCACGGGTTCAGGCAACGCGGGCACAAACAGACGCACGTATTCGTGCAACCGCCATCGAGGCTTCGGCCAACAGTTTGTACCAACTATTAGCTCAGCCGTACAAACCAGGAGAACCGAGGTTACGAGCTTTTGGAACTAACTTGTACGTGCGCTATTACGGCAGCGAACCTTCCGATGGTTTGCATCAGCCACCACCGGTAGATCCAGGTCTCAAAGCATCGCCCTTGTTTTATCCCGTCATCAAAAAGCACTAGCAGGAGTTTGAATATGAAGAACGGAAGATATCTCGCATTCTGTATATCCTCAATATCGCTACTCCTATTCGGAGAAACGGCATGTATGGCGGATCCAACCCTACCTTACGACATGAACGATCGTATCAAGGACGCAAGCAGGCTGATTGCAAAAAACGAAGAATTCAAACTTCATGCCAGGCAGTTTCATTTAGATGCAAACTCCAACATCAACGAAAGCAAAACCTTAAAAGCCGGCGCCACCAAACTACAGAAGCAGGCGGCAGCCCTTAATGCCGCTGTAGCCAGCCTTAGCCCTATGCAGGCGCAGGAAGCGCGCAATCAGTTTGCATTGGATCTGAAAAACTTCAAGGGACATGCCACTGACTATCAGGCACACCTCAATACGTTCAGAACTACAGTCGGCGAATGCCATGCCAACGAGAAGGAATATCAGCTCAATCTCGGGCAATATTCTTTGCATTTAGACCAGTTTCACTTTCCTCTGGGCACGAGCACAAACACCATTCAACCACCCCATATGTGCCCGAGAATGGTGGGGTCGTTCCGTGAGACACAAGGTGTCGCAAATCAAATGATGTACGATCGAATCAAAATGAACCAGGCAGAATCTGAGCTTCAGAGCGCAGAGACGAAATTGCAAAATGAAATTCAGAAAGCAGCGCCGCTGGCAAGCAAAGCGTTGACCGCCAACAAACGTGAAAATGAAGAAGCAAAAATTGCTGGCGAGTTTGCTCGACTGCGAGACGAATACAAAACGCTGGAAGCTGAGCGACAATTCCTGGACGGCACTCATAACAAAATACCTGTTCCGTCTGTGAAGGCTCGCGTAAACAATTGACGTCGCGCATGCAAATCGTTATTTAAGGAAAAGTCATTCGTAAGAAGTCGGGTTGCTTGAAGCTTGACCATAACAGACACTCCATCGTAGTTGGCTGTGTATCGGCAATATGCAGAAGAGGCAGCAGTTTTTGAACACATCATTCGGCACCGCTAATGGTCTGCCCCGATGGTAGTGACCCGCAGCGCCGCAACCCGGGTCACATCAGTGCAACAACAAT
>JAKFUT010000020.1 GCA_021732565.1 Candidatus Obscuribacterales bacterium | reverse complement strand
ACTGTTACATCGCCGCCGGCCAGAAGAGTTATGCTACCGCCATTGCCCGAAACTGAGCCGGACGAACCGCCACGAGCAGCGATGGTTAAAGCAGCGCCGGCATCGATCACACTGCCGGAGCCAGTGACCGTAATCGACACCTTGCCACCATCACCGGTTCCCGCAGCATCGGCCGAAAGTGCCAGCGCACCGCCCAATGCAAGTGACGTGGCCGAAATGGTTATCGCCCCGCCATTTCCGGAACCGACTGCGTCGGCCGAAATAGCGCCACCGGCAATGGAAAGCGCAGCAGCTGCGGTAATATTT
The DNA here is from genome assembly GCA_021732565.1 of Candidatus Obscuribacterales bacterium. Lineage (GTDB taxonomy): Bacteria > Cyanobacteriota > Vampirovibrionia > Obscuribacterales > Obscuribacteraceae > JAKFUT01. Next base: position 19,908 of record JAKFUT010000020.1, on the reverse strand, counting down.
ACCTTGCCGCCGTCTCCCGAAACCAACGGCGAAACGTTAAACGTTCCAACACTGGAAATGTCTAGAGTTGCGCTACTGGAGATATCTATTAAACCTGCTGTTCCGGTCTTCCCGCTGGACGAAATTGTTCCGCCGTTAGATAAGGAGGCGGTTTGTAGAATAACATTGCCATTAGTTGCCGTAATGGTTCCACCGGCTACTACATTGATTTGAGCACCGGCTTTATCTGCTTTGATGCTGATATCGCCAGCTGTCGACGTTATGGATTCCGCGCTCACCAGTGTCGACGCGGAAGCAGGATCAATAGTAATTTTGCTTCCGGCGGCGGTAATGTTCCCGGAAAGCGTATTGGAGCCGGTAACAACGGAACCGGTAACAGAGACCGCCTGGCCGAGCTTGACAAAGGTGAGCGAGCCGGCACTTCCGCTGGATGATTGAGCACGAATGGAACCGTTGCCTCGAAGACTGACAAGCAGCGCGGCGCTGGCGGAATTAGCAACAGAAACGGAGCCTCCCTTGCCGGCACCGGGAGCGCTAGCGCTGACAACGCCTGAAATGAAACTGCCGCTACCGGGCAATGCACCGATAATAAAGGGATTTACACCGTCATTGTGACTCAAAATAACCACGCCACCATCACCGGTGCCGACACCGTCGGCGATAATGGAACCAGTCACCTGCAGATGACCGATTGAAGCAGTTCCGGCTTTAAGCGAATAGCTTCCGCCGGCCCCGTTTACCCCCAGTGGATTAGCTGTCACGGCACCGGCATTAATTACCAGATCTCGCCCGGCCCGGAGAATCACGCTACCACCATCACCTGCGGCAGATCCTGCGGAGCCTCCGCTGGCATCTAGCTTTACCTGACCGACCAGACCGCCGACGTTGATGTCACCCGTGGTACCGGTTGCTATGACGGAGAGGGTGCCACCATGACCGGTGCCGGTTGCTACCGCCGACAGATTAAGGGCGCCGCCGTTAATTGTGAGAGTCTGAGAGCGAAGGCTGACACTGCCACCGTCAAAGTTTCCAGGTCCGACGGCATCAGACGCAATGGTGCCGGATTGAATGGTCAGCGCTCCGGCAACATCAACAGTAACAGAGCCGCCCGCGCCCGCGACGACGGGTGCGGCTGTAATCAATCCGGGAGGGACTATATTAAGAAAGCTGGTGCTGCGAATCGTGACAGAACCGGCGCCGCCGGCTGCATTGGTGGAGTGGATAGTGCCGGCATTGGCCAATGTGCCACCATTTACATTTACAGTGATATCATTGTCGGCAGCCAGTACCACTCCGGCGGCTATGCTTGTATTCGAGCTGCTGGTGGTCGTGGTGAGCGGTCCGCCCTTGAAGTTAATTATGGATGACCCGCCGCCAGCCGTTTTTGCAAATAGCAGGTTTTGTCCGGATAGCGGTCGCACTGTCATCGACCCGCCAGCGGTACTAACTGCTGCGGAAGCGGAATCAGTTCCTGTGATGGTTAGAGCATTTCCGGTGGAAGTGCGCAACGTTATAGCCGTTCCCAGCGCATCGTCAGCGGTACCACTAGCGATGGCACTACCTCCGCCGAGATTCAGCCCCGGCGAATCGATGACAAGCAAGCTACCGGCAATGATGGATTGCGTGGTCGAACCGGCCACTGAGATGCTCCCGCCTGTTGCCACGGAGAGAAAGTTAACCGTGCCACCGCTGCCGGCGTCAAAGGTATTGTCAGTGGAAAAATTAAGCTGACTCGATCCGGACGCGGCCATCACTATGGAGCCCTTGCCACCACCGGTCAATCTTGTTAATCCACCTCCAGCAACCGTAAGGGCGGAGGTACTCTGCACTGTTATATTACCGCCGGTCTTTGATGATGTGAGGGTGCCGGAATTGCTAAATGTACCGTTATTGACATTGAACTGAAAATTAGAATCGGAAGATAACAGCACGCCGCTGTTGATTCGGGTCATAGCCCCGTTACTGGTGGCTGTGACGGCGCCGCCGTTGAGGTTGAGAGTAGCAGTTCCTCCTGCTGAGGATTGAAAGGAAAGGATCTGCCCGGCCGCTGCACTGAGGGAAATTGTGCCAGCAGTGGTAGTGATACCGGCAGAAGAGCCAGTTGGTGCAATCATAGAAAGTGCGCCGGCAGAAGAAACAGTCACATTACCGGAAGCAGCGATTCCGGATAAGTTACCAAAGTTGAGAGACAACGCCGAAATTGCCAGCGGTGCACCGGATGAAATTATCTGTGAGGTTCCTGCCGCAAAGTTCACCGCCCCGGTACCGGACTGAGCGCTAAATGCAACCGTGCCGGAGCCCCCGGCATCAAAAGTCTGTGTTCCCGAAAACGTTACTGGTCCACCGGCACTGACAACGATGCTGTTGGCACCGACACCGCTGGTGGTGACAAATCCGGTACCGCCATAACTCAGTGCGCCGGGGCTCTGAATCGTAATGCTGCCCCCGGGTCTGCTGGTGGTTAACGTGCCGTCGTTTACCAGAGCCAATGTATCGACCAGCACATTTCCGGCGCCGGTGGAAACCACAGCCCCCGCCGCCAGCCGAACCGAGCTGCCAACCGCGTTAGCTATAAGTCTGACGTCGCCCTTATCAGCGCTAATGGCATCGACATCAATGGTGGTGGAGCCGGCTCCGGGATCGATACTAACGGCATTGCCCGATGAAGTTATTTTTCCGGCCAGATTATTGGTTCCCGCAACACCAACGCCGGTGACGCTCACAGACTGAGAAAGCCGTAAAGGGGGCGTATTCAGATCGATTTCACCTGAAGTTCCACCGGCGGAACTGGCGCGCAACGCACCGGTACCAGTCAGTATGATGTTTAAGTCACCGGTGGCGCTGGAGTTAGAGAGCGTGAGTTTTCCACCAGTTCCGCTGCCAGGAGCATTGGCCGTAATATTGCCAGTTACAAAACTGTCTGGCGGCGTTGCCGCTCCAATAGTAAAGTTGGCAATCGAGTTGTAAGTGATAGCAATGTTGCCGCCGTTCCCGCTGCCGGTGGCATCGGCATTGAGAACATCGCTGATCTGAATTACACCGGCTCCGCCTGTACCGGCCGTGAGCGTAAGATTGGCACCATCTCCGCTAGCTCCCAGAGCGCGGGCATCGATGGAACCGGCGGCTGCAGTAATGTTTCTGCCGGCAGCAAGAGTGATGTCGCCACCATTATCGGTACTACCTTTGGCTGATACCGTAAATTGGCCGGCGCCCGTACCCAGAGAGAGATCACAAGAAGCACCAGTGGCAGTAACGTCTATTTTACCGCCGGCCCCGCTCCCATTTGCAGACAGGGCCAGGGTCCCCGCCACAGAAAGGTTCGCTGACGAGAGAGTAATATTTCCCCCGCTGAAGCCGCCGGCTGAGGAATTAACGGAAATCGTTCCACCGGGCAAAGATAAATCGCCCGTGCCCGCATCCAGCGTCAAGGAACCGCCTGTTCCTCCTGTGGGAGCCACCAGGGTGATATTGCCGGTTGCACCAATGGCGATGCCACCATTGCCGCTTCGAACGATAAGTGTTCCACCGTTCCCGCTGGTAATTCCGCCATTGGCAGAAAGTATGCCGGTAACGCCATTGACAGCAGCACCGCCGGATACATCAAAGACACTGCTGCTGTTCGACGTCAGTTGAATGGTTCCGCCATCACCTTTCGCGGTGCCGTCGAGGTTGATTCCACCGGTTACAAGCAGGTTACCGGAGCCACCCTTACCTGCGTTCAGGCTCACAGAGCCGCCATGTCCTTCAGTGCCGGCAACGCGAGCTTGAAGGCTTCCCGCTGCAACGTTGATGTCGCGTCCTGCATTGGCGGTGATTGTGCCGCCTCTGCCGCCGGCGGCTCCCGCCGATCCGCCCAGCGCAATTGCAGTGATGCCTCCGGCCGCCGCGCTAAAGTTGAGGTCCGCGCTATTGGCGGTGGCCGACACGGTGATCAATCCGCCGGTTCCCGTGCCACTGGCGTTTGTGCGCAAAGTCAATGCCGTTGCGCCGGAAGTGCTGAAGGTTCCAGAGTTTATTGAAATGGTTCCGCCCTTGGAATTAAGCGGCCCCGCAGCATCGGCGGCGATGGTTCCACCGGCAATCGAAACGATGCCGGGGGCGGTAATATTAACGGCGCCACCGTTGCCGGCGATTGCAGTTGCAGCAATGGTTCCAACGTTATCTACCGTGAGATTACCGGTGCTGACCAAATTGATAGTGCCACCAGCACCGGTGACGGTGCGAGCTGATATCGTGCCGCTATTCGACAAGAAGCCATCGTTCAAGTTAAATGTAGAAGAGCCGGTAGTATTGAGACTGAGAGACGGATTCACGTTTACGTGAGCACCGCCGCTCACGGTCACATTGAGTGCCCCGGTGACTGATAGTGATGAGACTCCGGAATTTGCAAAAGTGACCGAGTTGCCTGCAGCTGGAGTGACGCGTACACTTCCTCCGCCATTGGCGGCCAGAGCGGTGTTACCCAGAGGAGAAGTAATGGTGAGGTCTCCGCCGGACGGCCCCGAGCCGATCAATATGTCTTGACCGCCAAATGTCGACAGCGTTGCAGAGGCCGGCAGAACGAGATTTGCTACATTGAACGCAATCGTGCCACCAGTGCTGGTATATCCGGAATTCGCATTGATGGTAAGTTTTCCATCGGTTCGCACGGCAATGCTACCGGAGCCGGTAATCGCACTGGGCGAGCCCGTAGAGGAAATGATGTCGCCCGCTTGAGACGCGCCTTCAATGAACCCTCCGGAAACCACCAAACCCGAGGCCTTATCGATAACGATGGACGGGCCGCTTATAACAGGAGTTGTGGAAGAGAGAAGTACCGCCCCGGAACCGGCGGCACCATTGGCAGTGATCGAACCAATGCTAATAGCATTGCCGGACGGAGCTCCAGCTAGAACCGTTACATTGCCTGCGCTTCCACTACCTTTGCCTGAAGTGTCAATGGCGAGGGTCGACGGCAGGCTAACCGTGCCGCTGGTGATGTCGCTGCCACGCAATGCGATCAAAGAAATTGATCCGCCATTGCCATTTACAGCGGTACCGTTAGTCGTCAAAACCGTTAGCGCCGGCGCTGTAAGTTTTATGCTCCCTCCGGTGAGCGAGGTGCCGGTGATAATGAGCTGGGTGCCGGAATCAGTGAAGTCGGCTCCGGCAACCATCAAGACGTTGCCACCATTAGCGCCGCTGGTATCGATCTGGGCTGCTGCCGTTGCGCGAATATTGCCGAAAGCGACAATCGACAGCGGTGAGCCGGAGGTCGACGTAAGACCGGTGAGGAGAACATCACCGATTAAGTTAGAAATCGAAGGATCGCCAGTTATGTGCAAATTTCCCAATTGCAAGGTTTGTGTGGCAGCAGCAAGGTGCAGTTCTCCAGCATTGACGTTGATCACCGCCGAGACGTCATCAACCTGGATATTAGCTGAGCCTCTTCCCGAATTGATATTCAGTTCGCGAGCAAGAATGTTCCCACCGAGCAAACTCGTATCGAATTTGGGAGCACCAAGCTCTTGACCGATGTTGACCGCACCGCCAAGTGCACTGAGCGTTCCACCACGGTTATCGAAGATTAGATTCCTGGCAGTGTCACCTAGAATACTGATGCTGTTGGTATTGGCCGTGATCAGGCCGCTATTAATAAATGTAGAAGTAGCAGAACTGAGGTTAATGCCATTGAGCGCCTGCATTATCGGAGAAGTCCCGATTTGCCCGACAGGAAGCGCGTTGATGATCGAACCGCCGGCAATGGCCGAGAATGTGCCGGAACTGATGATGCTTCCTGCGTTCACAATGTTATTGATTGCTACCAGGTGAAGATTAAGCACTGGTATCCCGCTCAATGCACCGCTTGACGGAAGCATTGTCGTTATCAACCCGCTGGTCTGGTTGAGTATATTCAGTGCGCTGATGGTAGCAGTGGACGCAGTGGCGAGGGACGATATCGCCTGAATGGTTCCAGCATTGGTTAGATTTCCCGTAAGGGAAATAATCGGGCTGATCCCGAAGTCATGAATAGCAGTAACCCCTTGAGGCACCACCAGGTTGCTCAATTGCGAACCTGACGATGTGAGGTTAAACGACCCCCCGATAGCGACACCACTGGCATCCAACTTAATGGTCTGCCCGGTCTGTCCACCCTGCAACACTTGCAAAACCGCTATCTGCTCTGCGGCTGTTAACTGATCGCTCTTGTGTACTACATGGTTCCCGGTTGAGGAGGTAATGGTTACCGAATCAAAGGCGGGCAAAGCACTGCTATCGCTTCGCGTAGTCGAACTCAAATCAAGGCTCTGCTGTGCAAGAGCCTGCTCACATTGCCCTACAATACCCAACTGGCTCATGCAAAGCATGAACACCAGTTGCCTGGTGACTATTTTTTTCATGGCCCCCCGTTTGGCCGCGCGTCCGCTACTACCTCTATTCCCCGTAACCGGCGAGGCACCCCGGCGTTAGCACTGTGTACCGCCTGCGTAGCAGGAACGAAATTTGGGGCAGTTCGATTCCCTGCAATTTTGTGGGAACAGGGCTTTCCACATTGCTCCTCATGCTCTGTGACTCCGGGACACGACCATTCGTTCAAAATAGAGATCAGAATTAATTGTTACCAATACAGTTCATTGTCCTGGGAGAGGAAATTTATTCGCTAATTCCCGTTGTTCTTAATTTCTATAGAACCACCCGCGTTTTTACTCAGGGTCGAATTCCATCTTCATAACTTTGCTCAATGCGTATCGGCCTTCAGTTTCATCGAAGCTTGAGGAACTTTCTGCGTCTCCTTGGCACGGAGCTAGCCGCTCGTTTCGCGCCAGCGCTCGCTCAACTCGCTTTAATTGGTATCAAACGCAAAGACCAGAGAAATGCGCCCTGCCGTTAGATGTCAGGACATCTTGATCAGCGTTCACTGGCTGGCCATTCCCGCTTTTCGAGTGCTGGCAATTTGTCGCTGATCTTCCGGCTCACAGAATGTATGGCTCCTCCCGCAGTGGCACCCTTGATGACAGGCGAACCAGGTGCATTACTCTAGAAGGTTTTCGCTCCATATCTCTCGGTATTCAATAGCGTCTGTCATCGTATGCCGGACGGGACGTCCGCGGTCCCGGGGTGGATTTGTTTCGCTCAGGAATCAGCATCGTCAACAACCGAGCAGGTTTGAGTGAATCTTTGCGGGGGATATAGCCAACAGCATTGCACTTACTGGAGAGTAATGGACAAGGATCTTTCCTCCGGGACCCTGGTTGACAATCGCTACCAGATTCTCTCTTCTCTCGGGGAGGGTGGAATGGGCCGTATATACAAAGCACTCGAGCTTGAGCTTAATCGGGTCATTGCTCTAAAAACTCTGCTTACTGGCTGCAATTTCGACGAGGTGCAACAATCTCGATTTGCAAGAGAGGGACGCCTACTGGCAGAAGTTTCTCATGCGAATCTTGGCAAAATTTATCGGTTCGCGTTCAGCGAGCATGGTCCCTACATCGCCATGGAATACCTGGAAGGGCGTACATTGCGTGACTATCTCGATCACAACGGTGGACGAATGCCTGCCCGGCAAGTGATTGAAATCTGTGAGCAAGTTTGCGATGCGATGCAGGCAGTGCATGATGCAGGCATCGTTCATCGGGATCTCAAACCGGGCAACATAATGTTGACAGAGGGGCCGGTGAACACGAAAGTAATTGATTTCGGATTAGCACGAGCGCTGGTAAATGATGAAGATGGAGGCAGGCTAACACAAACCGGAGCGCTGATCGGTAGCATTCATTACATGAGCCCGGAACAGTGCATCGGAAGACGGCCCGATTCGCGCTCAGATATCTACTCATTGGGTTGTGTGATGTATGAAGCACTCTCCGGCTCACTACCGGCGCAAGGTGATAATCCCGTCGCGGTAGTGCACCAACACGCAACGGCGGAACCACGGGCGCTATCAACTTTCGTGAAAGCGCTGCCTTGCGGGCTGGAAGAAATCGTTGCCCGAAGCCTCAAGAAAGAACCTTCCGCACGATATCAATCAATGTCTGAACTCAAGATAGATCTGCAAAGGGTAAAGGAAGGCCAAGGCAAGGATATTGCGAAATATACAGCAGCGGGTCAACGAAAAATTTGGTTCAGCTCGACAACGCTAACGTTCTTGTTTCTGGCCGTTTTGTGCATAGCAGGCGTTGTCTATGCGACTCTTCAGAAGAACTCAAATTGGGACGCAAGAAGCTCGCGGGAACAGAACGCAGAAGCCAAGCTCGACAAACGACGGGAAAAGCTCAAGCAACGATGGGCCAGGGCCAGCGAAAACGAAAAGCGATCAGGGGCAACTCTGATGATGAGTTCGCTCGATGATCTGTCAAGCGAATATTTTCAACTAGCTGCCATGGAGAAGGCTGTGCTAGCCGAGCAGCAAACAATCGACTTGTCCGCATATGACAAGGATGCCATCGGACGCACGCAACTGTCGAATATTGTGATATCGAATTACCTATTGAAGACAGCCGCAAGAAGCAACGATGCAACACGCGTACAGCTTTGCCAGCGAGCGTTGACATACTTGAAACCGGTGGACAGTGCTGACACGGACGTGGCCAAAATTCTTGAGCGTAGAGTTTACATGAACAGGGCCATATGCTTTGCCGGTCTAGGACGCATTATAGATTCGGCAACATGCATCGACAATGCGCTGGACACTAACAAACGAGCACCGGCATCGATGGCTGTATACGAGTCAATGGAACTACCCGGCATTTATGTCAGTCAAAGGTTGAACGATTACGAGGAAGTGGTAAAACAGTTACTGACGCTTGCGCAATTTCACAGTGATAATGAGCGACTGCTATTGAGCGAAAAGATTGTATCGCTTACCGATTGTTGCAAACAATTGCCTGGTCACTACATTTTGGAAATGGTTAAGCCACTATTGACGAGCATAATTATTAGAGATAAGCCGGAGAGCTTCCTCTTGCGCTACCGCAGTTGCTCAGATCGCGTTGCCGCACTTCAACAGCAGTTCGCCGGTGAAATAGCCTCGACTCGACGAAAACTCAAGAAGATGGACGCTCCGGGCTTTGCATCACTAGAGTTACCAACGGACAAGCGATAAGAAGCTACAGTGCAAACGAAAACTCACAACTGTCTACGATTTATAAATTACAACTACTTCTTCTCTTTCGGCGGCGGCGGCAAAGAATTCCCGCAGTTGGCGAAAGCATAACCGCAGTTGATCGAATTCAGCATCAATGTTGTTGCAATCGAAGCTGTGCAGTAGCGCACCTTCAAACTCCTCCTGTGAATAAGACAATATCAGCTTGTCAAAATCGACTTTTTGAAGAGACTCGGATATAGCAACCACTTGCATCGTATTGAGATATTTCGCGCCTTCGGTTCTGCTGACGGATGCGCCACCAGATATGGTTAACGATAGAACTCTCAGATAGTCGTCGGATGCCGCAAGCACAAAGTCCAGCACTTCCCAATAATGCCCAATTGTAACCCATTTATTCTTGGCAAATCCCGGGCGCTCTGATCGCAACACGAGTAAGCCGGGGTTAGCGATTAACTCCTCAAACACTGAATCTGCCATACGCTCAAAGTGTAGACAATTAGTTTGGAAGGCGGCCTCCACCGCCGTGCGTTGATTATCTCTATTCAATTTGCGCAGTCTGCCGCGCGCCCGTGGACTACCAGCCTTATGCCGCAGCTCATCAATGTCTTCTCCCGTTTTGATAAAGCCGCCTGGCAAAACCACCTGGGGAAGAGGTCCCTCATCTTCTTCCGTGGGTTCGAACAGTTGCATGCGGTTATTCCCCTGCACCAGTTCGTTATATCCCATCAATGAATACTCTTCGTTTAGTCCCAGCAAATGCACTATTTCAAGGTGCTGATTAGTTGCAGTCACATATTTCTTTTCCAGCACGACCCTCAATTTAGACTCGAGCCGGGGCACACCGAATGCGTTGCACACAATGGAGGCTTCACCTCCTCGAGGATTCGACGACGATGAAGTACTGGAAAAACTCGGGCAAGAGTCGTAGGAGTCGATCAATTCGCCACTATCAAACAGTTGGTAAAGCAATAAGTCGTCGTCATGATTCATTACGGCCAGGGCTACGCACTCCAGGTCTCTAGACATCGAGCCGGCCAGCCGCCATAACGCCTCCCCGTCACCATCTGATTCAGCCTCAAATACGCAAAGGCAGCCTTCGACCACCGGCGACACAAACGCGGCCTTCATTGCAGCATTCAGCAATCCCACAACTGCTTTCTTGTCTACGCATTTCAGCGTGATATTGCCATAGAAATTGCCCATTGCGCCTCTGCTTTTTCGGGACCCGGATTGCGATCTTCAGAACGGTACAATTGTGGCACATCTCATCTTGCCCACCAAATTGCAACGTTACCTGCTGCCACCGGTTGCTGAATCGCAATACCGGTACACTTCTCCCGATTGCCGTTTCGGGAAGCCAGTAAGATTACTGTTTGTAACAAGTGTAAGACAAATCCGACCAGGGCGGGGCGTCTTATTGCAGCGGTACAGCATGCACTGACACCGGAACCGGGGCGGAAGCTCCTTGTTTCCTGGCCCACACGAGAAAGTAATAGAGCCCTGATTTCCACTTAGCGGCAGGCGAACATTCAAACCGAAAGGACCGGGCTGTTACCGACAATTTTCCAGGAGGATCAGCTCCAGAAGACCGCAAAGATGCAGTTGCGGCAGATCCAGCTGCAGGAAAGATGGAGGCAATTTTTTCGCTGCCGTTGGTGTAATGGTTATACTGGCGATCCCTTTGTAATACTTTTACACTTACGGGCTCAGGTAGAGCCTCTCGATAAACGTCTACAGCGTAGGGCGCCATACCGGAATCCAACTCTCCGGTGAGCACATAACGGGTTCCTTTAGACAATCTGTTAGTTGAAGCTGAAAAAGAGCCGTACTTATTCAAGAACTCTTGAGTGGAAATTAGATAACGGGCTGTATCTGCGCCGGGCGTCAAACAATCCATCATATTGAGGGCGATACCGACATGTGTGTGCTGCGGATCTAAGATATTCAGACGGTGTCCATCTCGGGGAGGTTTTTCGTCAAAATAAACCGACTGCTCCTTGTCGATCGCGTCGCGACTAAAGCGCTGATCGGCGGAAAGTTTGGCGCTCCAAGGCGGCTGGGGCACCAGCCCGCGTGAGTTTTCCGCCACGTAGTCCAGCCCGCCGGATTCATTGTAACGCTGGACCGGCTTCTTTCCATCCGGATGAAAGTGGGCATTAAAGAGACCTCTGGCCATCTCGTCGCAATGCCATTGTGCTGCCTTGGTTGCCACCGGGTCCAAAGCAACTGGCGGAACATTCATCTTCTTGCGATCACGGTTTATCAGGCTAAGCATATAGTCTCTAGCCTGGTCGAGAGACATTTGTTCTTCTGGTGGAGACAGTGAATCAGACATTCCGTTGAAGTTGTTGCGAGCCATTGTGCCACCATGTTGGGTCCACAGCGCCAGCAGCAGCATGGCTAAGCTCGCACAGCTGTAACTGGCAGTTCCTTTTGGTAGAAGCCTCATAGACTCTCCTTGCGAGGACGGCATCGTGTTTGTCCCGGCCAACTGGTTTCCCGTTGTTACTCGGTTCAACCTGAGCATCCACTGCAACTTTGGGCAAGGTGAACCACGGATGGTTGTCGACTCAATCATACGAAAGGTTCCACAATCTCCCGTTTCTGTCTCGAGTGGGGGTTACCCCGGCATGAGAAAAAATTCTTATCTGCAAAGTGGGAATCCTCCCATGGAGATGGGAATTACCCGCCTTCCTCAAGAGCATTACTGGCCGTAAGATTCCTCCACGTTATTTAAAGCAAACCCCGGGCGGGCGAGCTTCAAGCAAGGAAGAGGCAAGATGAATCTTAAGGCACTGTCCATATCCGCAGCATTGTTGCTCACCACCGTGGTAGCAACCGCCGCTGGAGCCCAGGAAATGGGAGCCGGTTCGATGGAAGCCATGTCTCCATCCTCCATGATTGGTCCTGATCAGGACTCGCTACTCCCCCCCGAAGTGGTACCTCTCGACCCTCGCGCGGCTAGCGCGATGAGCGCCAATCAGGGGCAATCAAGGCAGCAAGCAAATTCAACGGGAGCAATGCCCTCATATACGGGAAACGTACCCGGGCTTCAAGAAATGTCCGCACAAGATATGCGCAGACAAGCCTTTGAGTCGCTCTACGGACAAGGGCAGCCCATGCAGCAGCAGCAAATGCAGCAGATGCAACAACAACAAATGCAACAGATGCAACAAGCACAACAACCGCAACAGGTCTGGAGAGCAGGACAACAACAGCCTCCTATGGACCCGGCCATGGCGATGCAACAGCCCCCCGGCTTAGTCGGCGGAGCTGCACAGAGTCAATATCCAATGCCGATCGCACTGGGTAATGCTCCGCAAGAGGCGCCGCCCGCACAGTCGCAGACTCTCACCGGTGGACCGAAAAACCAACCGGTCAAAAGAGATATCCTTCGCAAAGGCTTCTCCAACGTTTTCAGCGCTGCCACCACATTTGGTGCCGGTGCACTCACTTCAGCGGTTTTGATGAAACCAAATAACCCATGGTTGGGTGCTGGATATTACGGTATGTCAATGACCGGTTTGGGCAATCGCAATGGCTTCAGGTTCTAAGAATGAATATCAAAATCTTCTCTCTCTCCATCGCATTTATAGCAGGCGCAAGCTGCATACAAGAAGCGTCCGCGCAAGAAAGCCGCGGAGCACGTTTCAATTTCGCCCCGAACACCTGGAAAACAGAACAGCCCCACACTCCCAACGGTTACAACCAGGGTCCGGCACATGCGGTTCGCAGCGGAGCTGTGCCTAACGCCAATACTCTGCTCGGGTTTGATCCAAATACACTGCAACCGGCACCGCCCCCTCCTCCACCCAGAGTTGCGCCCATCGCTCAGCCCAGTGTGCAAGCAAGACCGAGCAGCTCACGGGTAGCTGGAACATACAATCCAAAACCAAGCTTTAGCCCGTCCTTCGGTGCACCGGCACCAATGAACACAACACCAGTGCAGCCGTTCCCGGTGGCACACGCTCCAACGATGACGCCTCCAGTTCAACCCGTTCCACCGGTTCGACCATCACAGCCTCTGGTGGCAAAAGCTCCCGGGTCGGTTGGCAGAGCAAGCACAGGTCATCGTCGCTGGTCTTCTACCGGAGTTGCCGGAAGACTGGCCACCAGACCGAAACCATCCGGTGCTGCGGCAGCCCCGCCTCAAGCTCTTTCGTATGATAAGGGCTACGTTCCGGGCGGTAGCATCGCAGCCGGCAGTGCCTCCGGAGTTGGACGTAGCGACACTGCCGTCAGTGGTCGCCTCCTCTCCAAAAACAACCACAAGCGCTAATTTTCTCTTCCCCCTTACGTTTCCGACACAGTCCCTACAGGAGGTTCTCTAGATGGTAACCAAATTCACATCACTCACGAAGAAACTGTTCTCTTCACGAGCACTCAGGGTTGCCGCACGCGTGGGCATTCTCCTGGCTCCCCAACTGGTCCTCATTGCCTTTGGCGTTTACGACCAGGCGGCACATGCACAAGGTCTCGTTGGTGCTCCGGTCGATCCCCGTTACGGACAATCCAACGAAGTCGGCATGTTAGCCGATTACGGTTATGACAGCGCTCGAGACATCTCGCGGGTTGTGACCGCACTATCCACAGTGCCCTCATCGCTAGCCGGAATGAAAATTGCATTCGGTCAGCGTGACGGCGGCGAATCGGCCATGAACGTAGCTAAAGGTCTTGGTGTCGGCTTCGGCGGACCCACCGCGGTTCACTTGATCGGCACATTCGCCATCAACAACTACGGCGGCCTCGGCGGCGGTCTATAAAGTACGCGTGATCATTCGGGTCGGTATGTCAGACATGCCGACCCGAAGGTCAATGACGGTTTTTCCCACTGATCTCGAAGAATTTACAGCTGGCGAAAGTTTCTCAGGATATCTCCGTGACTGGCAATAGGCAAATAATCAAAATAAACACCAGAGGGCGGCGTACAACGTCGCTTAATCGGCGTTATAGCATTTTTCATTCCATCGTTACCGACGTCACTGGCATGATGAAGGCAACGAAAACCAGCGGTCAGCAAAAGCGATCGCTCAAGATGTCCGCGCTTCTGATACTGCTTTTAGTGGCACAAGTGTTGTCGGGTCCGCTTGCGATTCTGACCGTCACTCCCGCACTTGCACAAACGCGCGAATCTGACCCCGGTGACCAGAGCAAAGGCGAACAAGACCCGGAAGGAAAAGCCAAAAATACTCAGGGTACGGTGAAAAACCCCTATTACAACTCACGTCAGCAGCTCCAGGAAGTTGAGCGAGCAAACCAGATAAACCAGCGCTATGTTAGCGGACGAGATGGTCCTCGCGGTGTCGACGGGCCATTTGGCGCAGTTGACAGAATCATTACCGGTGAACGAACAAACGTAGTTTTCCAGGCAGCCGAACAGGGTCAGGGCGGAGATGTGCAGCGCATAGCTCGCAACTCGCTCAATGCCAGCCTCGGCTCAATTAACGACACGTACAGAGGATTGCACCAGTGGTTCAAAGATGACCTGGTCGGTAACCTCTTCAGTAATATTGGCCAGTTGATTGGTAAGTGGTTAAGTGAATTGATCAACGGCTGGATAGCAGACACGGTGCAATACCTGGCACAGTTCTTGCGTATTTTTGTCCTCAATCCTAACGTTGCAGTCAACGGACTGAACGGTCAACAGAACGACGGAATCTCGCCTTACATCCGTCAAGGCGCAGACGTAATGTATGGTATTGCGGTCGATTTGCTGCTGCTTTTGTTCATTCTTTGCATTTGGAAATACTGGGCTGAAGCCTCCTGGAGAGGCGCCGGAAACCTGATGGGTCCGGTGGGTCGTTTAATTTTTACAGCCGGTCTTCTTCTGGCCTGGCCGACAATCTACGCATTTGAAGTGCAGATCACCAACGAAATGATTAAAGCGATCTACTTCAATTCAAACGATCAGCTGGCGATGCTTCATTACGCTCTGGCAACCACTGTCAAAGGTGGTCTCATCGCAGCCGGAGCCGGTGCATTGACCGTATTCGCACCAATTCTCGGCAATCTCGCCTTTGGTGCTGCTGCACCCCTGGTCGGCTCACTCTTCTATTTCGCCTCCCTGGTCATCTTCACTATTCTTGGCGGCGTTCTCATTGCTGAACTTGTCTATTTGCTGGTTCTCAAAGCCATCCAAACAGCGCTTTTAGTGGCTCAATATATGTTTGCTCCTATTTTTCTGGTGTTTTTCGCCACCCCGGACACTGAAAACATAGCAGTGGGTTATGTGCGTGCCTTTGTGGAAACCAGCTTGTGGAGCTTTGTCTGGGTCGGTTTGCTCAAAGTGATGGTGATCATCATCTATTCAAACTTCAACCCCTGGGGCAAAATCTTAATCGCCATTGGAGTTCTCCAGCTCATGATTCAGGTGCCGAGCTTCCTCGCTCGCGCCCAGATCAGCCCCATGTCCGACTTCATTAGCGCCGGTCTTGTCACTGGCGGTCTGTTCAAAGCAATGTCTGGTGTTGGCGGTATTCTATCGACCGGCATCAACACCCTCATCGGCAAATCGATTGAAGGAAAAATGCTGCAAGGCATGTTGGGATCGACCACTACAAATCCAGACGGATTGGGAGCACCCTCTGCAAATCCGGAGCTTCTTAACGGGTTGAATCGGGTTTCTGAGACTGAGCGCAACCGGAACAATCAACCCCCCGGCACTGCGGTAGCCACATTGCCCGGCGCTCCTCCGCCAATGAAACCGGCTCTTGGCCCCACCGGTGTACCTTTGCCAAAACCGGCAGCCTTAACTCCACTTCCGGGAATGGGTGGTACTGCCCCTGGTGGCGATGGAACCGGCGAGGGCGGCCATGCTGCTTTGGACCCTTCCAATCCATCGACCTTAGTTCCTCCCGTCAAACCGGGCGACGCACCAATTCCGCTTCCTCCCGTCAAACCGTCCGGAGCACCTCCGTCCAAGCCGGATCCTTCCACAGCTGTACCAGGAGCAATCCCTCCGGTCAAACCCGTCACTGGCCCTAGCGGTGTGCCGCTGCCGACAGGTACTGATCCACTCGCCCCTGCCACAGGTACCGACGGTCATGACCCTCACGACCCTCATGCCCCTGTTCCGGGAGTTGATCCCGCATTGGCAGGCGCTGCTCCATCCAAGCCAGTTGCCGCTGGTCCCGGTCCAAGACCGTTAGGGTTCATGGCCGGTGCAGCAGCCGTGGGAGCAGGTCTGGCAACAGCAGCCCGCACTTCCGGTGTCGGTGGAACTGGCGTTGGCGGAGCTGGTAGTGGTGGAGATGGTCCTGGAGATCAAAAAGATTTATATAGATGGGAAAATTCTTCGGCGGAGGGATGGGACGAAAAGAACCTCATTCATGTGCCTGTAAGAAAACTGATTGGAAAATTGACCTCAGTTGATGGTGTGGGTATCCGCACGGGACAGAAAGAAACAGGTGTACTGGGCACAGCCGATCATGGTGTTCAGCGGGTCAATATCGCCAACGGGGCCGATGGTGCAGAAGTAACTCGCGCCATGTATACCGCGGCTTTCGCTGATCAAATGGTTAAAGATGATCCAGGTCGTGATGCGGCTCGAAGAGCGGCGTTTGCCGATGGAGCCCACCAGCCACAGGGCTTTAAACAGGGTCTTATCGCCAACTGGATGGAAGCTAACGGCAAAAGCTGGTACTCCACTCCATGGGCCAAAGAAAACTTCAACAGAGCAATGTTTTCCTCAGCCGTTGAAGGTTCATCCGCCTTCATCCGAGGCGACCAGGGCAATGCCTACACCGACTACCTGCGCGGTCGTTTCGGTGATTGGGACTCCGACGGAAAAGGAACCCAGGATGCCACCGCTATCCACCTCATCACCAATCCCGATTCTACGGAATCTCCCTGGAACCGCAACATCGGACCTGCTACCGAGAACCTCATCCAGAGCGGTATTCCAATCAGCATGGCCTCAAGAGGCGCAATGCAGAACATGGCGATTCAGGCGATGCACCCTGCCCGCCGCAAACAAGCGGTGTTCGCAGCACTGTCCTACCTCTACCCCAGTGCAAAAGAAATGTATGGCAACGAAGAGCCAGCAGTATTCTCGCTGGCGCTGGGCGAAATGGCCCGGGCCTTGCCGGCCGAACAAGTCAACACCGCACTGGCGATGTACCAACAAACGGGTCAGGCCGATCTCCGACCGGAATACGCAGCACCAGTGAGCGCTCTTGCAGCCGACACTGGACGGGACGTGCCACTGGCTTATTCCAGCATTGCAACTGCAGCCCCTTATGTAGCACAACAAATCGGCCGTGTAAGAGCCGGCACAAACATAAATACCATTCGCACCATTTCCGATCTTGACCAGGTAATTCAACCAGCTCATGGGGAAACACATCAACAAGCATTCCAAATGGTAATGGAAAGCACCACGGCAGCCCTGAAAACTGGCGAATTGCATGGAGTTCCAATGCGTACGGTGATGAACCCGGATGTTGCTCCTGCTCTATACGAATTCATGGGTGGCGATATTGCCAACATGAACTCCCCCACGGCTCATCGCAAAATGCAAATCGTCGCTCGCAACCTCGGCACCATCGGTACCCCCAATGACGCCCGCACCCTCAATGCAATCTACACCACTGTTCAAAACGGCGGCAGCCTTGCCCAGATGGATGCAGATCATGTCAACGTTGCAGCGCAGCTCATTGACGGCGGCGTAACGGGCAAAACCCTGCCACATGCCATCGAAGTTGCCATCAAAGGTGGCTATCACACCGCCGGTGCGGCGCTGCCCATTCAAGAAATCTCTGATGCAGCACAGCACTATGCATCAGGCCAAGTGAGCGATTACCGCTATGTACCCCTGGTTTCTTCCATGGCTAGAGAGAAGATACAGGTAAGCAATCAAACACTGCGGATAGCCGCTGAAGCCGTGGCTGACACTGGTGGTGAATTCAACGCTGAGCATGTCAGAGCAGTAATTAGAGTTTCGCAAGGACTGAAAAACGCCAACCTTGGTCCCAACGTTGTGGAAACTTACATTCGTGCTCAAGGCGCCCATGAAGGCGTGATGAACGCAAATGACATTCCTCTCAACCAACTAATCGGTGATCTGGAAACACGAGGAGTCAGCATGGGCAGCATGGCTGCAGGCATTTCCACGATTCAAAGAAACGGAGGATTCTCCGACCATCAGATGCAGGATCAGACAGCCGTTGAACTGATGATTGACAGTGGTGGCTCCCAAGCTCCACGAGAAGCATTGCAAGCGGTGAACGTGGTGACCAGAGTGATGGGGGCCGACCAGGTTCAATCCAACCCCAGAGTGCTGGAAGTTACAAAAGAATATCTAGCCAACAACGGAAAGATGAAAGACCTGGACATGCGACCAATTCACGCATTGGTTGACCTCGACAGTCAACGCCAGGTAGTTGAAGCACAAGCCTCCTCCCTCCCGTCAGGCGACCCGGTAAGAGCTGATCTGGAAGCCAAATTGTCCCGCTTCTCATTGAACTACCAGACAATGTCTAAAGTGACAAAAGATCCAAACTACAAAACAGCCCAAGGTGTAAGCCCCCAAGTTTGGAACTCCGTGTTCCAATAAACCCGGGGAGCAAATCCCAATCTTTTTGACCCACAGCTAGCATCAGCTCTTCTGAAAACTCCCGCTCCACTTCAAGTTGCAGTGATCTAATTCTGGTCGCCGGTCAAATGTCGCCAGTGCTTAAAGTCATCTTAAACAATGGAGCAAAATATGAGCAGACAACACAGCTCGAATATCCTAATGACCAGTGAGTTCTCGCAACTGCTGAGTGGCTCTGCCGGGAGTTGAAATGCTTGTAGGGCGTGAAGATCAGATTCGTCGATGGCTTGCGAGCAGAAGGCGGCTGGACCACCTGAAGTCCATGTATCTGTGGCTGATTTGTGTTGGCTTCTCCATCCAACCAAACATTGAACTAGCAATAGTCGGCCCCTTCCTCTACATAGTCGTATTGAAGGATGCGCTCAGCTGGTCTATTGATAACGACAGGGTTTTACTTGACCTGATTGCTCCAGGTAAAATTGATGCTACCTCGGATTTGCCATCGAAGATTCGAGTTCAACCACCTTGGATGGCAATCAAGCCAGTTGTTAGTTTTGTCCAATGGTTGAGCTTGGTTGCAGTTTTATCAATGCTTCTTGTTCCGAATTTCGATTTTGCTTCTGTGTTTCATTTTGATGCTCGCTGGCTCATATTGGCTTTCTTAGCGAGTTGCTGGTTCTTTGATGAATTGATTGAAAAACAGGGAATTCATTTCCATGGGGTATGGATGGGTATCAATTGTTTGGGTCGTTCGTCGTACATTCTCTATTCGGACATCAAACGCGTTGAGCTCAATAAGGAAAAGAAACAGTTGAATGTTATTACCCGTTCCAATAATAATAGTGCGATCTGTACTAGATGGTTGGGAGAAAATGGCAATCTCCAGGATTTGCTTGCATCCATCCAACTCCACGGTGAGAATGTTGAGTTTGATGATGATGCTGGTGTTGTCCTCAAAACGCGGACTTGCCCTTCCTTATCCATTTAGCGACGTGAAGAGACCCACCTTTGGCGGCCCCTTCACCAAGTTAAGATTGAACATCGACCAAGGCGTGCTCTCTGCGTTCCTGGCAAGTAATTGCGGGATCAATCACAATATCTCGTGAATTAGGAGAGCTTCTCTCCCCAAATCGAACAGATTCCGCGATCAACCAATTGTGTAAGTGGAACATCAGTTAACACCTACAACCAGTGGCAGTTCGATGGTGAATCTGGCGCCGCCTAGCGGGCTTACATCTGCAGTTATCTTTCCATTGTGCTGTTCCACAATCGATTTAGTAATGGACAGACC